>CAMFHW010000458.1 GCA_945952175.1 uncultured Phenylobacterium sp.
GTCGCCATCCTTCTCGAGCGCCGAGGGGGCGTCGAAACGGACCACGCCGATCTTGCCAACCCGCTCGGTCCCCTGGCTCACCGTGCCGTCGGAGGCGATGGTGATGGGCCCTTTTTCGGGTTCGACGGTGATCTCGCCGCCGCCCTCGTCGAGGACCGGCTGGCCGGATTGGGTGACCACCTTGCCCGTGTCGTCGAGCCGGAAGCGGCCGTCGCGGGTGTAGCGCTCGCCGCTGGAGGTCGAGATCTTGAAGAAGCCTTTGCCGTCGATGGCGACGTCCAGGGGGGCGCCGGTCACGCGCACGCTGCCCTGGCCGAAGTTGCGGGCGACGGCGGCGTCATAGACGAACTTCACCGGCTTGGGCCCGTCGAGGGTCACGGCCGGAGAGCGCGGCTCTTCCTGCACCATCAGGCTCTCGACCTTGAAGCCGGTCGTGTCCGCATTGGCGATGTTGTTGGCCACGATGTCCATCTCGTGGCGCAGCGTCATCTGGCGCGACAGTCCGACGTAGAGGGTGTTGTCCATGGGGCTTTAAGACCCGGCTTCCTGCGACACTTTGCGAGGCTATGGGCCTGCAAGCTTCGGGCCAGTCTGAAAGCTCAATGAATTCAACAAATAGAATAGTTAACGCGGTGTCCGCGGCTGAATTTGCCGGGCATGAAATCGCCCCCGTTAACAGGCCCTAAAAACCGATCCTTAACCAAGATGGCGGCATCAGGACGGGTATAGATTCTAAGGAGCCGCGCGCGTGGCCAAGGAAAAGGTCAAGGAAGCGCCCCCCGAGGCGGTGGAGGGCGAGGAGGGCGAGGGCGCTCCGGCCAAGAAGAAGCTGCCGATGAAGATCATCATCATCGCCGCGGTCGCCGCGGTGGTGGTGCTGGGCGGGGGCGGCACCGCGGCCTTCCTGCTGATGAAGCCGAAGGACGAGGCGCACGCCGACAAGAAGGCCGACCACGGCAAGAAAAAGAAGGACGAGAAGAAGGGCGAGAAGGGCAAGGACGACAAGTCCGCCGCGGTGGTCACCGAGGGTCCCGACGGGGTTCTGTTCTACACGATGCCGAACGTCGTCGTGAACATGCAGACCGCCGACGGCCGCCCGACGTTCCTGAAGCTCAAGCTCACCCTGGAATGCCCCAGCCAGGACACGGTCGACGCGCTCGAGCCGAACATGCCGAGGCTGCAGGACATGTTCCAGACCTTCCTGCGCGAGCTGCGCCCGGAAGACCTGCAGGGCAGCCAGGGCTCCTACCAGCTGCGCGCCGAGATCCAGCGGCGCGTGAACCTCGTCATCGCGCCGGCCAAGGTCAACGCCGTGCTCATCGAGGAGATGCTGATCAACTAGGCCCCAGGCCCGGTTGCGCGTACCCGCATGGCTGACGAAAACGAAATCCTTCCGCAGGCGGCCGACGAGAACGACGGGTGGGGCCTCGACGCCTCGGCCGAGAACCTCATCGGCTCGGAACGGATCCTCAACCAGGACGAAATCGACAGCCTGCTGGGCTTCGACCTGTCCGACGAAGAGGCCGCCGAGCGGTCGGGCATCCGCGCGATCATCAATTCGGCGCTCGTCTCGTACGAACGCCTGCCGATGCTGGAAATCGTCTTCGACCGCCTGGTGCGGTACATGACGACCTCCTTGCGGAACTTCACCTCCGACAACGTCGAGGTCAGCCTCGACAACATCTCCTCGATCCGCTTCGGCGACTACCTCAACTCGATCCCGCTGCCGGCGATCCTCAGCGTCTTCAAGGCCGAGCAGCTCGAGAACTACGGCCTGCTGACAGTCGACTCGAACCTGATCTACTCGATCGTCGACGTGCTGCTGGGCGGCCGTCGCGGCACCGCGGCGATGCGCATCGAGGGCCGCCCCTACACCACCATCGAACGCGTGCTGGTGCAGCGGATGGTCGAGGTGGTGCTGGCCGACGCCAAGGAGGCCTTCGCGCCGCTGACGCCGGTGACCTTCACCCTCGACCGGCTGGAGACCAATCCGCGCTTCGCCGCCATCGCCCGGCCGGCCAACGCCGCCATCCTGGTGAAGCTGCGCATCGACATGGAAGACCGCGGCGGGCGCATCGAGCTCCTGCTGCCCTACGCTACCCTCGAGCCCATCCGGAAGATGCTGCTGCAGCAGTTCATGGGCGAGAAGTTCGGGCGCGACAACATCTGGGAGGGCCACCTGGCCACCGAGCTTTGGACCACGCAGATGGACATCCGCGCGGTCCTGGACGAGCAGCAGATCAGCCTCAAGCAGGTGCTCGAGCTGCAGGTCGGCGAGACCCTGATGCTGAACGCCACGCCCGACAGCCTGATCGAGCTGCGGGCCGGCAACATTCCACTGACCTATGGCCGCATGGGCCGCCGCAACCACCACATCGCCGTCCGGGTCGAGGCGCCCCTATCGCCCAAGGCCCGCCAAGCCGTGCAGAGGATGAAATGAGCATCATCGGCGTCAGCCTGAACCTTCTCCTCGCCGGCCTGCTGATGGCCGCCCTCTGGATGGGCTATCGCCTGAACGTCCGCCTGAAGGCCCTGCGCGACAGCCACGAGGGCTTCGCCAAGGCCGTGGCTGAGCTGGACGCCGCCGCCGCCCGGGCCGAGCAGGGCCTGGCCGACCTGCGCGCCGCCACCGACGAGGCGACCGACGCCCTGGCCGACCGGATCGAGAAGGCCCGGGCCCTCGTCGCCAAGCTGGATCGCGTCGCCCAGGACCGTCCGGCCGCCGCGACGCCGGTCTCGCGTCCCCGCGCGGTCCGCGAGGACCTGGAGCTGGACGCCGACGTCGAGCGGGTCACCCATCGCCTGGGCTCGCTGCTCTCCGCCGCACGCGAGCCGCGTCCGCGTCCCGAGCCGGAACGCTTCACCCGCCGCGACCCGCCGATGGCGCGCCAGCGGCCCCGTTTCGAAGACGAGCTGTTCGGCGAGGATGACGAGCTCGACGCCCGTCCGCTGCTGCGCACCGCCGTCGGAGGCCGTCGATGAAGAATATCCCGCGCATCCTTCCCCTGGTGGGCGTGGCGGCCGCGGGCGTGCTCGCGGTCAATGCGCTGTCCGGGGCCCGGGCCCTGCCGGACCTGGTGTCGGGCGCCAAGGCGTTCGCCGAGGAAGCCGCCAAGCCGATCAAGGGCAAGAAGGCCGACGACGCGAAGGCCGGCGAGAAGGCCGAGACCGCGCCATCGGCGACGGACGCCGCGGTGGACGCCGGCGCGCGCCTGCCGCCCGCCGCCAAGCCTGCCGCCGTCTGCGCGCCCACCGCGGCCGAGCTCGCCAAGGAGGCCGGCCTGTCGCCCGCCGAGCTACAGGTGTTGCAGAGCCTGGGAACCCGCCGCGGCCAGTTGGACCAGCGCGAGAACGACCTCAACACGCAACTCGCCCTGATGGCCGCCGCCGAGGCCAAGCTCGACGCCAAGGTCAAGGCGCTGAACGGCCTGAAGGCCGACATCCAGGGCCTGATGGGCCAGGCCGACGCCAAGGAAGCCGCCGAGACCGATCGCATGGTCAAGGTGTTCGAGGCCATGAAGGCCAAGGACGCCGCGCCGCGCATGGTGCTGCTGGACGACTCGGTGCGCCTGCCGATCGCGGCCAAGATGAAGGAGCGGGTGCTCTCGGCGATTATCGCCCAGATGCCGCCGGCCGAGGCCAAGCGCCTGACCGAGGCCCTGGCCCGCCGGTTCGCCAACGCCCGCGCCGCCGCGGCGAGCGCCGACAAGGCCGCGTCGAACGCCTCGGCCACCGCGCCGTCGAAGGTCGCCAGCGCCGCCCCGCCGGCGGCGGGGCCCCCGGCCTCGGTCGATCCGACCGCCGAGCCCGATCCCGGCGCCAAGGCGCCGGCCAAGGC
>CAMFHW010000459.1 GCA_945952175.1 uncultured Phenylobacterium sp.
GACCACCATGGGCCAAACGGACGCCGCGTCGCGCGCCGAGGCCGAGCGCCTGAGCGCCCTCGCCGAACTGGACCTCGCCGAACTCGCCCCCACCTTCGAACGGGTCGGCCGGCTGGTCCGCGCCTTTTCCGGCCTGGACGGCGACGTGGTGCTGATGGGCGCCGAACGGACCTGGCGCGCCGGCGGCGGCGGTTCCACCTGGGGCCACGGCGTGCCCGTGGACATCTCGTTCTCGGCCGCGACGATCGAGGCGGACGGGGTGCTGTGGGTGGCCGACGCCCAGGCCGACCAGCGCTTCGCCGGCCATCCCGACGTCGACGCCCCGGTCTCCGGACGCTTCTATGCGGGCGCGCCGGTCCGCCTGGCCGACGGCGCCCGTGTCGGCGTGGTCTGCGTGCGCGACGTCGACCCGCGCCCCTACGACCCGGCGCTGGCCGCCGTGCTGGTCGACCTCGCCGCCGTGGTCGCCACCGAATGCGGCCAGCACCGCGCCCAGAAAGCCCTGACCCGCGCCGCCGAGAACGAGGCCCGCGCCGGCCGCCTGCTGGCCACCTTCGTCGAGGTGGCGCCCGTGGCCCTGTGCATGACCGATCGCGACCTGCGGGTGCTGCGCGCCAGTCCGCGGTGGCGCCAGGAGCGCCAGCAGGCCGACCCGGTGGGCCTGACGCTCTACGAGTCCAACCCGGACACCCGCCGCTTCGCGCCGTTCTACGATCACTGCCTGGCCGGCAACACGGTGCAGCACGACCGCGTGCCGATCACCCTGCCCGACGGCACGCCGCGCTGGGTGCGGGTGGAGATCACCCCCTGGCGCGACAGCGAGGGCGCGGTCGGCGGCCTGCTGATCATGTCCGTCGACGTGACCCGCACGGTCGAGGCGCTGGAACAGGCCGAGCACGCCCAGGAGCGGCTGCAGCTCGCCCTGGAGATCGGCCAGATCCACATGTGGGAGATGGACTTCAAGCAACGCCGCCTGGCCTCGGCCGGGGCGCAGGGCATCTCGTCGGTCACCTATGACGAGCTCAACTCCGACATCTGGGCCGGCATCCACCCGGCGGACCGCGAGATGGCCCGCGCGGCCTGGGACGAATACCTGGCCGGCGGCGCGCCGTTCCGCCAGACTTACCGCATCCTGCAGAAGGACGGCCCGCACCGGTGGTTCGATAGCGCCTGCGAGGCGGTGCGCGACGAGAGCGGCCAGATCCTGCGCGTGATCGGCGTGCTGCGGAACATCGACGCCCAGAAGCGCGCCGAGCTGGAGCTGACCAAGGCCAAGGACGCCGCCGAAACGGCGAACAAGGCCAAGAGCGAATTCCTGGCCAATATGAGCCATGAGATCCGCACGCCGCTGAACGGGGTGATGGGCATCGCCGGCGCCCTTGCCAAGACCGAGCTGTCGGCGCCCCAGGGCGAGATGGTGGGCCTGATCGAGACCTCCGCCCAGACGCTGGAGGCCCTGCTCACCGACATCCTCGACCTGGCGCGGATCGAGGCCGGCCGGCTGGAGATCCGCCCCGAGCCCTTCGACATGGTGACCTCGGCCAACGCCTGCGCGGCCCTGTTCCAGGCGAGCGCCGCGGCCAAGGACATCGACCTGAAGGTCGAGGTCGACCCCTATGCCCACGGCGCCTTCGAGGGCGACGCGCCGCGCATCCGCCAGATCCTGTCGAACCTGCTGGGCAACGCCGTGAAGTTCACCGCCAAGGGCGAGGTGAAGCTGGCCGTCCGCGCGCGGCGCGACGAGACCACGACCCACCTGGTGTTCGAGGTTTCCGACACCGGCATCGGCTTCGACGCCGAGACCCATGGCCGGCTGTTCGGCCGCTTCCAGCAGGCGGACGGCTCGATCACCCGCCAATACGGCGGCACGGGCCTGGGCCTGGCCATCTCGCGTTCCCTGGCCGAGGCCATGGGCGGCAGCCTGACGGCCGAGTCCGAGCCGGGCGCCGGCTCGATCTTCCGCCTGACCCTTGAGCTGCCCCGGCGCACCGGGGCCGTGGAGATGTGGGGCGAGCACGAGGCCGGCGCCGAGGAGGAGGCCGACCTGGAAGCCATGCGCGTGCTGCTGGCCGAGGACCATCCGACCAACCGGCGCGTCGTGGAGCTGATCCTGGGCGCGGCCGGCGTCGACCTGACCAGCGTCGAGAACGGCGCCGAGGCCGTCGACATGGCCGCGCGGTCGCGCTTCGACCTGATCCTGATGGACATGCAGATGCCGGTGATGGACGGGCTGACCGCCATCCGGGCAATCCGCCGCCGCGAGGCCCGCGAGGCAAGCGGCCACACGCCGATCTACACCCTGACCGCCAACGCCATGCCGGAGCACGCCCTGGCCTCCGACGCCGCCGGCGCCGACGGCCACGTGACCAAGCCGATCACCGCCGACGGGCTGCTGCGCGTGGTGGAGCAGGTCTGGGCCGACAAGGGCGCGGCCAAGGCGTCCGCGAAGACGGCCAACGGGTAGGGCTTTCCTACGCCGTCGTCCCGGGCCTCGTACCCGGGATCCCTGTCGACGCTGGCGCGACGCGGCAGGATGAAGCGTCGAGGTCGACGCCCAGACGATCAGCTCAATGCGAACCGATAGAGGGATCCCGGGCGCCACCGACCCTGGGATGACGGGGCGGGGGTCTTCCTCGCGGAAGCCCCCTTCCGTCAGTGCGAGATGCGCAGGTTGTCGATGGAGCCGGCGATGGCGTCGAAGGCGGCGCTGAGCTGGGAGACGTCCTGCACGTCGTAGAACATGTCCGGAGAGGTCGCGCAGTTCTGCAGCACGGTCGAGGTGCCGCTCGTGACCTCCACCCGCACCGTATAGATGTAGATGTTCTGGGCCTTCATGTTGGTGCAGAGCAGGGCCAGGCGGGCGTCCATGGCTTGCGCGCGGGCCGCGGTGCTGGCGGAGCTGCTGCTCAGTCCACTGACGATGGCCTGCCAGATGTAGCCCGCGCCGCTGTAGAACGACCCGTTCGAGTTCGACCCGCCGGGGTTGTACATGGTGTTCTCGCCGTCGGTCATCAGGATGACGACCTTGCGAAGGTGGGTCGTGTTGTAGGCCGAGCCGTCGGCGAAGGGGGCGTTGGGCGACAGCGTGTGCCAGCCCCAGACCAGGCCCATGGGGATGTTGGTGTCGCCGACCGCGTTCATGGCGTTGATGGCCGTCTTGACCGAAGCGGTGTCGGTGGTCAGGCGGATGATCGGTTGCATGGTGCAGCCGGCGTTGGGGCCGTAGTTATACCCGCTGATGAACGATCCGGTCTTGGGCGTGACGGTGTATTTGGCCGGATTTCCCTGGTTCTGTTGCCAGGTGCTGCCCGACGTATTGGTGATGTAGTTGTTGCTGAAGCCGGAGTCCGGCTCGTCGGGCCAGAAGTAGGGCACGAACATGGTCGCGGGCGTGCTGCTCGTCGGGGCCGTGTCCTGCACGTCATAGGGCGCGCGACGCGACTGGATGCAGCCGTCCCAGTTCGTCTTGTTCATCTGCTTGAGCATCGTGAAGCGGTCGGTCTTGCTCGTGAAGATGTCGTAGGCCGAACCCAGGTTGACGCTGGCGGTGTCCTGGGGGTCGATCCAGGTGGGGAAGCCGGTCCCGCTGTGGGTCGAGGTGTTGTAGTTGGTCGTCGCGGTGGAGCCCTGCACCCGCACGGTCATCGAGAACGGGACGAGGGAGACCTTCAGCGGATTGGGATCGGTGCTGCGGGCCGCCGCGGCGACGAGGGTGTCGATCAGGTTGTTGGCCGCCGTCTTCAGCGTGGTGAGCTTGGTGCCGGCCATCGAGCCGGTGCTGTAGAGCACCATCGCGATCTCGCTGCCGTCGACCGAGCGCTGGACGGTGGAGCTGG
>CAMFHW010000460.1 GCA_945952175.1 uncultured Phenylobacterium sp.
CACGCGACGTGCGGGACGCCGAAGCAACATGCAGGCGGTAGCGTCACACGTGCGTACAGGACAGCATCCACACCGCCCTGGCCTTCGAGCCGGGCGAGGGCGGGGAGGGCGCAGAGGCCCTGGCGGTCAGCCCCTACGGCCTGTCCAAAGGTCTCACCAACCAGGCCCTGCGCCATCTGGCGCGCTGGCGGGGGCTGGGCTTCGGCAAGTTCGTCATCGCCGGCCCGTTCGGACGACTGGAGGAGGGGCGGTTCGCCTGGTCGATGTTCCAGGCCTGGTTCGACGACCGGCCGGGGGTCGTCCGCACGCCGCGCTATGTGCGGGACAATATTCCGGCCCCCCTGCTGGGCGGGGCCTATGCCGGCCTGGCGCGCGATATGCTGGCCGGCGCCGGGGATCGCGCGGCGCGGCCACAGGGCTTCGTGGGAACCCAGGAGGCGTTCGGCGCCCGCCTGGCCGCGGCCATGGCGCCGCGCCTGGGGCGTGCGTGCGCGGTCGAGCTGATGACCCAGCCGCGCCTGGACGAGCCCGAGGTGCGGATCAATTCAGAGCCGGCCTTCACCCCGGGCTGGGACGAGGCCGCCTTCTGGGACGACTACGCCGCCTATTATCAGGAGATCGCGGCCGCCGGGCTGCTCGCCGCGCCGGCATAGACGCCGCTTTCCCTGACCGCCTTCTCGATGGCCTCGAAGTAGTCGATCGCGAATTGCCGGGTGTCGCCCAAGGGGCTGGCCTTCATCCGGGCCCGCATGGTCCGGCGCAGTTCGCCGATCCGCCCGGGATCGTTGGCGAGGGCCACGGCGATCCGGATATAGTCCTCCGTCGAGCGTCCGCACAGGTCGCCCAGGCCGAGGTTCATCAGTACGGAATAGCTCAGCCGCTCGAACATCGCCGGCCCGACCTGGGCCACGACCGGCGCGCCCATCCACAGCGACTCGCAGGTGGTGGTGCCGCCGGTCTGGGGGAAGGTGTCCAGCGAGATGTCGATCTCATTGTAGAACGGCAGGTGGCGGCCCCGGACGGCCTCGAACGTGACCCGGTCGGCGGCGACCCCCTCGGCGGCGAAGGCGGCCAGGATGTTCTCGCGGAAGGCCGGCGAGCCGCTTTCCGGTCGGATGAACATGAAGCGCGAGCCCGGAACCGCGGCGACGATCCGCCCCCAGGCCGACAGCACTTCGCGGCCGTACTTGTAGGGATTGTTGGCCGTGCCGAAGGTCACGTAGCCGTTGCGCTCGACCGGCGCCTGCGGGTTCACCGCCGGCTCCTCCCGGAACGCGCGCTCGCCCAGCGCATACCAGGTGCGCGGCAGCAGCATCGGCTTTTCCAGGATCAGAGCGGGATCCTCGGGCAGGACATAGGGGTCGACCACCAGGTAGTCGATTTCCGCCAGGCCGGCGGAGTGCGGATAGCCCACCCAGCTCGCCCCCAGGGGCGCCGGCTTGTAGGCCATCACGGTCAGCTTGTTCATGTGCGTCGAGCCGCCGAGCTCGATGAGCATGTCGAGCTCGTCCTTGGCGATCTCCTCGGCGGCCTCGCGGTCGCCGATGTGCGGCCACCACCGGAAGCCCTCGACCCAGGCGGCGATCTGCTTCTGGGTCCCGTCCTCCTCGCCCTGGTAGAACGAGTAGCAATAGACCTCGAACCGATTGCGATCGTAGTGCTCGAACAGGGGCAGGGCGAAATAGGCCACCGGATGGGCGCGCAGGTCCGACGACATGAAGCCGACCCGGATCTTGCCGTTGGGCTTGCGTGTCTTGGGGCGGCTGATCGCGCGCGTCGACACCGCCCGGGTCACGAGCTGTCCCCAACTGCGATGCATGTCGATCAGGCTGTGGCGGTCCTGCGGCGTCCTCACCCGGCTGAGGTGGGCCATCAGCGCCGTGTGCTTGCCGGTGTCGGCGAACATCCGGCCCATCTCGTCGAACCCGGGCAGTTCGTCGAGGGCGTCGAAGTCCGCGAGGCGGGTCAGGAGTTCGGAGGACACCTTCAGGTGGGCGGCGTTCCGCTCCATCCGCGGCAGGGCCTCCTTCAGCACCCGATAGGCCTGATCGACCATGTCGGCTTCTTCCGGACCCCGGGTCCGGCCGAGGCTTTCGGCCAGGGTCACCCGGATGGCCATGTTGTCCGGATCGAGCGCGATGGCCTTGCGCAGATGCTCGTGAGCCCGCGGCCGGTCCCAGTCCATCACCGTCGAGCCGATCTGGTGGTGCAACCAGGCGGCCTCGCCGAAACGGTCGACCAGCGACAGCAGGAAGGCCTCGGAGTCCTTGGGACGGCTCAGGCGGCGCAGAATGGTCGCCTTGCCCTCATGCAGCCGCTCGCTGTCCGGCGAGGCGGCGATGCCCTCGTCCATGACCTTGAGCGCGGTCTCGGCGTCCGTCCGCTCCGTGACGACGTTGGACAGGTCGAGCCATGCATCGACCAGGGAGGGCTTCAGCCGGGTGGCGAGCCGGAACCGCATCTCGGCCTTTTCGAGGTCGCCGGAATTCCAGTAGGCGCGGCCGAGCGCACGCTGATGTTCGGCGTTGGTCGGCGTCGCGCGCACGATCTTCGTCCAGACCGCGACGGCCGCCGGGCCGTTCTTCATATCGTTGTAGATGTTGCCCTTGTTGATGGCGGGCGCATCGCTTCTCGGGTTGATCTTCTGGGCGCGGTCCAGCGCCGCCACGGCCTCGTCGAAGCGCTTGAGACGGCGAAGGCAGACGCCGAGCAGGTTCCAGAGATCGAAGTCGCGAGGATATTGCTCGGTCCCCTGGCGCGCCCAGCGCTCGCCCTCGGCATAGCGCTGATGCCGGAACAGCAGCGAGGCGAAGTTGCGGTACACGGTGACCGGCGCGACCGGGTCTTTCTCGAGCTCTTCCGCGATCAGCCGAATGCCGTCCTCGCGCCGGCCGCTTGCAAGCGCCGCTTCTCCGTCTGCGAAACGCGTGAGGGACATCGAGAAATCCTGTCGGGCGGGAGGCGATCTCCGCGCCGGTGTCGTCGCACGGCCTCTGGGGCCGAATTCGGGCGCGCAATCTAGTGATCCGCACGGGCGGCGCCAACTATGTGCGCCCTATGTCGCGATATCGCCACTTCAGGGCCAGGATCACGCCGGAAAGGACGAGGCAGACGCCGTTCGAGACGGCGACCGGCCAGCTGCGCGCGAGCAGGCCGTAGGTGATCCACAAGGAGAAGCCGGTCACCGTGACCACATACATGCGCAGCGAGACGGAACTCGCGTCCCGCTCGCGCGCGATCTTGATGATCTGGGGCACGAAGCTCGCCATCGAGCAGAGCGCCGCCAGGGTTCCGATCAGGTTGGCCAGGTTCACGCGCGCCCTCCGAGCCTCGGAGGAACGGTTGAGCTTGGCCGAGGTTGCTCCCGCGGGTCAGTGCGGCTTGTAGATCTGGTCGAAGACACCGCCATCGCCGAAGTGGGTGGCCTGGGCCTTCTTCCAGCCGCCGAAGGTGTTGTCGATCGTCACCAGCGGAATCTTGGGGAAGCGGCCGGCGTACTTGGCCGCCGCCTGTTCGTTGCGCGGCCGGTACCAGTTCTGGCCGATGATGTCCTGGGCGAGCGGGCTGTAGAGGAAGTTCAGATAGCCCTGCGCGATCGTGCGGGTCTTCTTGCGGTCGACGACCTTGTCCACCAGGGCGACCGGCGGTTCGGCCAGGATCGAGCTCGACGGGAAGACGATGTCGAACTTGTCGCCGAACTCCTCGCTAGCCAGGTGGGCCTCGTTCTCCCAGGACAGCAGCACGTCGCCCAGGCCGCGCTGGGCGAAGGTGATGGTGGAGCCGCGGGCGCCGGTGTCGAGCACCGGCACG
>CAMFHW010000461.1 GCA_945952175.1 uncultured Phenylobacterium sp.
TGGTCGCGCAGCGGCACCCTGATCTCGGCCAGGCCCTCGGCGGACAGCTGCTCGCTGCGGATGAAGTCGCGATAGGCGGCGCCGACGCTGCCCGGCGCGAAGCCGTCCAGCCAGGCGTCGTCCATCAGCTTGGCGGCGAGTTCGACGCGCTCATAGGCCAGGCGCCCGCCCCGGGGCGTCTCGATCAGGCGCATATAGGCGTCGCGGGTGGCGCCGCCGTTCAGGGCCCGCATGATCGCGAACACCGGGCCGGTGTCTGCCGGGTCGGACAGCAGGCGGCCCAGCGCCTTGAGAGCCACGCCCCACTGGCGGCGCGGCGGCGCCATCGGCGTGGTCGCGGGATCGGCGGCGGGCTTCAGGTCGATGACGTCAGCGGTCATGGGCCAAACTTCCTTGCTTGAAGGCAGGACCTTCTGGAATTGCGATTTGTCAAAGATGACGCAGGCGTCACTTTTTTGCAAGCGGCTTTTTCGAGGGGGCTCGCGGTGTTGCGTCGCAGGGCCGGATGGGCTGTTTAGGCGAGACGATGCCAAGACTTCGCAAACGCTCGATCCTGCTCGCCGGCCACGCCACCTCCCTCGCCCTGGAACCGGAGTTCTGGGCCGTCATGGAAGAGATGGCGTCGGCCGAGGGAACCAGCCTGGCGGCGCTGGTGGCGCGGCTCGACCAGGGCCGCGGCGAGCGCCCCCTCGCCTCCGCCTGCCGCGTCGCGTCGCTGGCCTTCGCGCGGCGGTAGGCCGGTCAACGCCCATTCCTCCCCGTTGGCGGAGGGCGATCGCATATCGCAGTGCGTCGGCCTAATTCGGGGACAGGTTGACTATTTCGCCCTTGGCCCATGGGCCGAAGGCCGAAGATCATCAGGCGAAATAGTCAACCTGTCCCTGAATTAGCGCGCAGCAAGGCCGGATAGGGTCATATGCAATCGCTCTGCCCGTTGGGGGCAGGAATTGACCACTATTTCGGCTGCGGAATGGGCGGCTTGGGCAGCTTGGGTCCCTGAGGCAGCGGCATGTTGGGGCTGAGGTCGACGCTGAGCTGGCGCGGCGCCTGGGCCGTGTGGGTGCGCAGATAGACATAGAGGCCGAACACCAGGACGACGACCAGCAGGATCGCCACCAGCCAGGCCAGGGCGACCTGGGCCATGCCGCCGGGCGCGGCCATCTCGTCCGATCTCGCAGGCTTGACCATGGATGGAGAACCGCCTCGCCCAGGCGGGAGTTCCGGGACTTAAGCCTTCGCCCGTCTGTGCTACATATGTTCCGATGTCGTCTGAATCGCCCGCCCACCCTTTCGATGATCTCCCCGCCCCCCGCATCAGCGACCTGGCGCGCGTGCGCGGCCCGGGCGTGTCGCCCGATTATCTCGAGGGCCTGAACCCCGAACAGCGGGAGGCCGTGGAGGCGACCGAGGGCCCCGTGCTGGTGCTGGCCGGCGCCGGCACCGGCAAGACGCGGGTGCTGACCACGCGGCTGGCCCACATCCTGGCCGCCGGCAAGGCCAAGCCCTGGGAGCTGCTGGCCGTCACCTTCACCAACAAGGCCGCGCGCGAGATGCGCGAGCGGATCACCCACATCATCGGGCCGGAGGCCGAGGGCCTGCGGTGGCTGGGCACCTTCCACTCGATCGCCGCCCAGATCCTGCGCCGGCACGCCGAGCTGGTGGGCCTGAAGTCGAACTTCACCATCCTCGACACCGACGACCAGGAACGGCTGATCAAGCAGGTGATCGAGGCCGAGAACATCGACCCTAAGCGCTGGACGCCGCGCGCCTTCGCCGGGATGGTCGACCACTGGAAGAACCGGGGCTGGACGCCGGACAAGCTGCCGCCCTCCGAAGGCGCCTCGTTCGGACCGAACAAGGGCCAGAAGCTCTACGGTCTCTACCAGGACCGGCTGCGGGTGCTGAACGCCTGCGACTTCGGCGACCTGTTGCTGCACAACCTGACGCTCTTCCAGAAGCACCCGGACGTGCTGGCGGATTTCCACAGGCGTTTCAAATACATCCTGGTCGACGAGTACCAGGACACCAACGTCGCCCAGTATCTGTGGCTGCGGCTGCTGGGCCAGGCCAGCCAGAACGTCTGCTGCGTGGGCGATGACGACCAGTCGATCTATGGCTGGCGCGGCGCCGAGGTGGACAACATCCTGCGCTTCGAGCGCGACTTCCCGGGCGCCAAGGTGATCCGCCTGGAGCGCAACTACCGCTCGACCAGCCATATCCTGGCCGCCGCCTCGGGCCTGATCGCCGCCAACAAGGGCCGGCTCGGCAAGACGCTGTGGACCGAGAGCAACGGCGGCGAGAAGGTCGTCGTCAACGGCGTCTGGGACGGCGAGGCCGAAAGCCGGCTGATCGCCGACGAGATCGAGCGCGCCCATCGCGGCCGCACCGAGAAGGACCCGCGCAAGTACCGCGACATGGCGATCCTGGTGCGGGCCAGCTTCCAGATGCGCGCCTTCGAGGAACGCTTCGTCCTGCTGTCGATCCCCTACACGGTGGTCGGGGGACCCCGCTTCTTCGAGCGCGCCGAGATCCGCGACGCCCACGCCTATCTGCGGCTGATCCAGTCGGAGGACGACGACCTGGCCTTCGAGCGGATCGTCAACGTGCCGAAGCGCGGCATCGGCGACACGACGGTCCAGAAGCTGCTGCAGATCGCCCGGCTGAACGGCGTGCCGGTGGTCGCCGCCGCCCGCGAGATCGTGCGCACCGACGAACTTCCCGCGCGGACGCGCACGGCGCTCAGCAACTTCCTGCGCGACCTCGACCGCTGGCGCGCCCAGGCCGGCGAGGTCGCCCATGCGCGGCTCACCGAGCAGGTGCTGGAGGAGAGCGGCTATACGGACGCCCTGCGGCTCGACAAGACGCCGACCGCCCAGACCCGGCTGGAGAACCTGAAGGAGCTCGTCCAGTCCATGGGCGCCTTCGAGACCCTGGAGGCCTATCTGGAGCACGTGTCGCTGGTCATGGACATGGACCGCGGGCCGCAGGCCGACGCGGTGCAGATCATGACCCTGCACTCGGCCAAGGGGCTGGAGTTCCCGCTGGTCTTCCTGCCCGGCTGGGAGGAAGGCGTGTTCCCCTCCCAGCGCAGCATCGACGAGAAGGGCGAGAAGGGCCTCGAGGAGGAGCGGCGGCTGGCCTATGTCGGCATCACCCGCGCCCGCGAGGAAGCGCGGATCTCCTTCGCCGCCAACCGGCAGGTCTATGGCCGCTGGACCAGCCAGCTGCCCAGCCGGTTCGTGGACGAACTGCCGCTGGCCAATGTCGAGGCGAGCTCGGAGACCGGCTATTACGGCGGCGGCCCGGGCATGCAGCAGCACGGCAGCCGCTGGGACGAGAGCCCCTCGTTCGGCGCCGGCTATTCCTCGCCCGGCTGGAAGCGGGCCCAGGAACGCAACTATCGCGGCAGCCACCTGGGCCGCCAGCAGGTGATCGAGGGCGAGGGCAAGCTGGTGGCGGTGTCGGAGCCGTCAGCGGCCAGCGGCGCCTTCGCCCGCGGCGACCGGGTGTTCCACCAGAAGTTCGGCTATGGCCAGGTGAGCGGCGTGGAAGGCAACAAGCTGACCGTGGCCTTCGACAAGGCCGGCGAGAAGAAGGTGATCGACAGCTTCGTCGAGAAGGCTTGACCCCTCACCGCTCGTCCCGGCGAAGGCCGGGATGAGCGGTGCAAGATGGGCGGCCCCTAGAACCCGGCCCGCACACCGATCCAGTCATTGTAGGCGTAGGCCGGGCGGTCATAGGCCTGGCGGATCGCGACGCGGACCTGGCGCATGGCGTTGGTCGTGGCGACGCCTTCGCAGCTGTTCG
>CAMFHW010000462.1 GCA_945952175.1 uncultured Phenylobacterium sp.
GCCGAGTACCACGTGCCGGTCAATGCCGACGTGCCCTCGCTGGAGGCGATCCTGGTTCCGGAGGAAGACCGCTACGTCAATCCGCTGGGTGTGAAGGGGGTGGGCGAGATCGGCATCACCGGCACGGTCGGCGCGATCGCCAACGCGGTCTGGCACGCCACCGGCGTGCGGCCCAAGCGCTTCCCGATCCGTATCGAGGACATCCTCTCAACCCTTCCCTAGGGCAGGGAGAGGCTAGAACTCCGGCAGCAGCAGCTCGCGGGCGAGGGCGGCGTCGGCCATGATCTGCTCGGTCATAGCCTCCAGGCTGACGAACTTCGCCTCGTCGCGCAGGAAGGTGACGAGGTCGGTCTCGATCACCTGGTCGTAGATGTCTTCGTCGAAGTCGAACAGCCAGACCTCGAGGCGCGGCGCGATCACCCCATCGACCGTCGGATTGACCCCGATATTGGCGACCCCGGCGATCTCGCGGCCGTCGGGCAGGCGGGTGCGGGTGGCGTAGACGCCGAAGCGCGGCACCACATAGTCGGCCAAGGCCACATTGGCGGTGGGGAAGCCGAGTTGGCGGCCGAGCTGGCGACCGTGCTCGACCATGCCCTCGATGGCGAACGGGCGGCCCAGCACCTTGGCGGCGATCTCGGGGCGCCCGTCGCGCAGGGCCTCGCGGACCTGGGTGGAGGAGAACTTCTCCGCGCCTTCGCCGACCGCCTCGGCGACCGAGACGCCGAAGCCCATCTCGGTCCCGTACTGACGCATGCTCTCCGGGCTGCCGGTGCGGCCATAGCCGAACGAGATGTCGAAGCCGACCGAGACATGACGGACGCCGAGGCCCTCGTGCAGCACGCGCTCAGCGAACTCGCGGTCGGTCAGGTGCTCCAGCTCGGCGTCGAACGGCAGGACGTAGAAGACATCGACGCCGAGGGCGGCGAGCGCACGGGCCTGCTGGTCGGTGGTCATCAGCCGGAAGGGCGGGGCGTCGGGCTGGAAGATGCGGCGCGGATGCGGCTCGAAGCTGATCACGCCCAGCGGGGCGCCGGTCTCCCGCGCAGCCTTGGCGGCGAGCGCGATCACCTGCTGGTGGCCGCGATGGACGCCGTCGAAGTTGCCGAGCGCCACCGAGGCGCCGCGGTCGGCGTCGGCCAAGCCCTTCCAGCCGGGAACGATCCGCATGGGCCTCAGGCGTCCTTCGCCTTGCGCGGCACCATGATCAGCGCCTCGCCCTCGACCACGGTCTTGCCGTCGACCTGGCAGACGGTGGCGAAGGTCGCGTGGCCGCGCCGCTCGTCCAGCGCCTCGACCGTGACACGGGTGGTCACCGGGTCGCCGATCTTCACCGGCCGCCGGAACCTCAGGGACTGAGAGAGATAGATGGCGCCGGGGCCGGGCAGGCGGGTGCCGATCACGGCGGAGATATAGGCCGCCGACAGCATGCCATGGGCGATGCGGCCCTGGAACGTGGTGGTGCGGGCATAGGCTTCGTCCAGGTGCACGGGATTGATGTCGCCCGACACGGCGGCGAAGGCCTCGATGTCGGCGCCGGTGACGATCTTGGTCATCTCGGCGCTCTGGCCCACGCTCAGATCTTCGAAGAACAGTCCCTGCACGCCGCCTCCTGAATGCTGCCGGCTTCCTTAGCCGCCTTCGAAGCGCAAGCGAAGTCCGGACTGGACGACATCGGGTGGCGGGGCGAGGCTTGCAAGGCGAAGGAGACGACCATGATCCGAACGTTCGCCCTCTTGGCGGCCCTGGCGCTGGCGGCGCCCGCCCAGGCGGCGCCGAGGGAGCCCCTGGTGCTGCGCTTCTCCGGCGTGCTGCCCTGCGCCGACTGTCCCGGCATCCGCACGACGCTCACCCTCAAGCGCAAGGGGCCGGGCTGGGCCGAGGGGACCTACCGGTTGTCGGAGACCTATATCGACCGCGGCGGTCCGCACGTGACCACCGGCGACTGGACCACCCTGCGCGGCGACGCGGCCGACGAGAACGCGTCGGTCTACGAGCTCGACCCCGACCACGCCGAGCGCGCGCGGCATTTCCTGCGCGTGGGGCCGGACCGGGCGCTGAAGGCCCTGGACCGCGATCTCAGGCCCTGGCCGGAAGGCCTGCCGGATACGCTGAAGCGGGTGCGCTAGGACCTCACCAGACCAGGTCGGCGATGGCGTAGGTCGCGACGGCGCCGCCCTTGGCCAGCAGGGCTTCGGCCGCCTGGGCGTCGAGGCCGTCGGGGCCGATGATCTCGGCGCCGTGGATGCCGCTGGCGACGAACAGCACGTCGAGGCCCTGGGCGTTGGCGCCCTTGATGTCGGTGGGCACGCCGTCGCCGATGCAGAGCACGCGTCGGTGGTCGACCGGGCGGCCCAGGATCACCTCGGCCTCGCCGAGCGACAGACCGTAGATCGGGGCGTGCGGCTTGCCGGCCATGATCACCTCGCCGCCCATGGTCTCGTAGAGCTGGGCCAGCGCGCCGCCGCAGGGGATCAGCCGGTCGCCCCGCTGCACCACGATGTCGGGATTGGCGCAGATCAGCGGCAGCTTGCGGGCCACGGCCTCGGTGAAGCGTTCGCGATAGTCCTCGGCGGTCTCGGTCTCGTCGTCATAGGGGCCGGTGACCGAGACGAAGGCGGCGGTGGCGGCGTCGGCGAACTCCAGGCCCAGGCCCTCATAGAGCGGGGCGTCGCGGTCAGGGCCGATGCGCCAGGCCGGGCCGGGCGCCTTGCCGCCCAGCAGGATGCGCGTGGCGTCGCCGGAGGTGACGATGGCCGACCAGGTCTCACGCGCCACGTGCAGGCCGTCGAGCTGGGGCAGGACGTCCTGCGAGGGCCGCGGCGCGTTGGAGATCAGGATCACCGGGCCGCGTTCGGCGCGGAAGCGCGCCAGGGCCTGGCAGGCGGCGGGGAAGCTCTCGCGGCCGTTGTGGATCACGCCCCAGACATCGGAGAGGATCACATCGTAGCGGTCGACGATCTCGGCGAGGCCGGAGATGGGGCGGGGCGCGGTCATGGTCCGGGGCGGTAGCTGCCGGCGGCCTGACCGACAAGGGGGCTATTTCGGGGACAGGTTGAATATCTCCGGCGCAACGCCTCGGCCCCGAGCGGAGATATTCAACCTGTCCCCGAAATAGGGCGGGCGCCTCCACAAAACGCCCCTCCCGGGGGATCGGGAGGGGCGGGGTGCGAGAAGCCTATGGGGAGCGGGGCCCCGCGGGGGCCTCGGCACAGGTGCGGCGTCTCGGGTCCTATTCGCAGAAGATGCGGACCTTGGTGCGCTCCTGGTCGACGTCGACGGTCAGGTCGTTGAGCTGCTCCACCAGTTCCTCGAGGTTCTCCGGCTTCAGCGCGTTGATGTCGAAAGGCACGCCGTTCTCGGCCATGGCGGCGTTGACCTTCTCGCGGGCGGCTGGCGGGATCACGCTCGACAGGCGGACGCCGGCGCGCAGCAGCTGCATCGGCACCCGGATATTGACCTTGGTCGGGCCATCGTCGGCCTCGTCGGTGTCGACCGTCACCCGCAGGTACTTGGGCTTGGGCCGGTTGTGGTCGGCGGGGGCTAGGCCGGCGCCGGGCAGGACGCCCTGGTGCTGGCGCTCGAGGGCCGCCAGCAGGCGGTCGGCCTCGTCGGCGGTGATCTTGCCTTCGGCCAGCATGGTCAGGATGGAGCGGCGATCTTCGCTCATGGTCGGGTTCTCCTAGAAGATCTTGATGAGGACCGAGGCGCCGGGGGCCTCGACCTCCACGTGGGTTCCGCTGAGCGCCAGCAAGGTGCGGCCGACGCCCAGGCGCCAGATGGCG
>CAMFHW010000463.1 GCA_945952175.1 uncultured Phenylobacterium sp.
CACCCTGGCGGCCGACTACTGGAAGCGCGACGCCGACTGCTGCATCTGGACCCTCTATCGCGTCGGTCCCACCCCGTCCGCGGTCGAGCTCGTGGAGTTGGGCGCCGGCATCGTGCCCGGACCGGACAACCTGAAGCAGGACATCAACGGCGACGTGTTCTCGAAGTCCGAGAGCTACGGCGTCTCCGCCCAGGCCGACTACCAGATGGGCGAGTACACGATCACCTCGATCACCGCCTACCGCCGGTTCCTCACCACCGACGGTCTCGATTCCGACTCCACCCCGCTGAACCTGCTGGACGTGAACTTCGCCGATTTCGGCCAGAGCCAGTTCACCCAGGAGCTACGCCTGACCTCGCCCAAGGGCGGCTTCGTCGACTATGTGGCCGGCGCCTTCTATTTCGACGGCAAGGTCCGCTCGACCTCGATCCAGCTCTTCCCCTCCGTGCCCGTCCCCTTCGCCAGCAAGCAGGTGGTCAACGACGCGCGCACCCGCAACATGGCCCTGTTCGGCCAGGCCAACCTGAACTTCACCCCGCAGCTCCGCGGCATCGTCGGCGCCCGCGTGCTGGAGGAGAAGGCCGAGGCGCAGAAAGATCGGCGCGACCCGCGCTTCGGGCTCACCTCCACCGCCAGCGCGTCCAAGACCGACCGCGCCGCCGTGTGGCGCCTGGGCCTGCAATACGACGTGACCCGGGACATCATGGCCTTCGCCACCGTCACCCGCGGCTACAAGGGCGGCGGCTACGACACCAACATCACCATCTCCACCCTGCCGGACGTGAAGCCGGAGAAGCCGACCAACTACGAGATCGGCCTGCGCACGTCCTGGCCGGCCCAGCGGCTGATCTTCAACCTCACGGCCTTCGACACCAAGGTGAAGGATTACCAGGCCTCGGCCCGCGACCCCGGGCCACCGCCCTTCACCCGCATCTTCAACGGCGAGGCCGAGACCAAGGGCGTCGAGCTGGACGCCACCTGGCGGCCGGTGGCGGGGGCGGACTGGACCCTGGTCGGCTCGGCGGCCTATGTCGACGCCCGTTGGGGGTCGTTCGCCAACGCCCCCTGCTTCACCGGCCAGACCGCGGCCCAGGGCTGCGTCGGCGCCCAGCAGAACCTGACGCACGCGCCCCTGCCGCTCACGCCGAAATGGAGCGGCAGCCTGAACTCGCACTATGAGCGGGCGGTCGGCGACGACCTGCGGGCCACCCTCGACCTGGGCGCCAACCTGCGCGGCAGCGAGCTGATGTCGTTCCCCAACGACCCGAGCGAGAAGCGCAAGGGCTACACCCTGATCAACGCCTCGATCGGCGTGGGACCGGAGAACCGCGCCTGGAAGCTCTCGGTGTTCGGCCGCAACCTGACCGACGAACGCTACAGCGTTGTCGACTTCTCCACGCCGTTCGGCGGGGCGAGCGGCAGCTACAGCCAGTTCATCCCGGCCGAGGCCCAGCGCACGATCGGGGTTGCGCTGGACCTCCGGTACTAGGTTTCCTCCCCGGAGCGCCTTGGAGGGAGCGCGGTCCGCGCTCCCTCCCCTTTTCCATGGGACACCCCGCCATGCGCCTCGCCGCCGCTCTCGCAAGCCTCGTCCTCCTCGCCGCCTGCGGTTCCGCTCAGGCCGAGCGGGCCCCGCTTACAGGCGCCCCGGTCAAGGCCATGACCGAGGCCGGCGTGCTGGTCGGCCGCGAGGCCGACGGCGTGAAGGCCTTCCGCGGCGCGCCCTATGCCGCGGCCCCGGTCGGCCCGTTCCGCTGGCGTCCGCCGCAGCCCGCCGCCAAATGGACCGGCGAGCGCGACGCGACCCATTTCGGCTCGGACTGCCTGCAGCATCCCCTGCCCAAGGCGTTCGATCCCGGCTCTGGCCAGCCGATGAGCGAGGACTGCCTCTACCTCAATGTCTGGGCGCCGGCCGGCGCGGGCCGCCATCCGGTGATGGTCTGGATCCACGGTGGCGGCTTCACCATCGGCTCCGGCGCCCTCGCGGCCACGGACGGCGCCGCCCTGGCCAGGCAGGGCGTGGTGGTCGTCACCTTCAATTACCGCCTCGGCCGCTTCGGCTTCTTCGCCCACCCGGCCCTGGCCCAGACCCACGAGCTGCAGGGCAATTACGGCTTCATGGACCAGATCGCCGCCCTGCGCTGGGTCCAACGCAATATCGCGGCCTTCGGCGGCGATCCCGACGACATCACCCTGGTGGGCGAATCCGCCGGCGGCGGATCCGTCCTGACCCTGATGAGCTCGCCCATGGCTCATGGCCTGTTCCAGAAGGCCATCGTGGAATCCGGCGGCGGGCGCGACCGGCCGCCCACGCTTGAGGCGGGCGCCGATGGCTTCCCGGCCGGCTACGCGGCGGGCCAGGCCTTCGCGGCCAGGACCGGGGCGGCGGACGCCGCGGCCCTGCGCGCCCTGCCCGCCTCGACGGTGCTGGGCGATCTCGGCTTCTTCAACAACCGCGGCCGGTCCGACTATTCCGGCCCGATGATCGATGGCCGGGTGGTCATCGCCACCACGGCCGAGACGTTCACCGCCGGCCGCGAGGCGCCGGTTCCGATGATCATCGGCTTCAACAGCGGCGAGCTCGCCAGCGCCGCGGCCCTCATGGGGCCCATGGCCAAGATGATGGCTGCCGGCTTCGGCCCGCGCGAGGCTGGCATCCGCCACGCCTACGATCCCGATGGCGGCAGCGCCGGCTTCAATCGCGACTTCATCAGCGACCTGATCTTCGCCGAGCCGGCGCGCTTCCTGGCGGCGACCCACGCGCGCAACGGCCGCCCGACCTTCCTCTACCAGTTCTCCTATGTGGCCGAAGCCAAGCGCAAGGACGGCGCCCTGGCCGGCCATGCCAGCGAGATCCCCTACGTCTTCGGCGTCGTGGGCGAGTCCGAACCCGGCGCGACGGCGGCGGACCGGGCCGCGGGCGAGCTGGCCAGTGGCTTCTGGGCAAGCTTCGTCAAGTCGGGCCGCCCGGCCGATCCGGCGCGCTGGCCGGCCTATTCCGCCGCCGCCGACACGCTGATGGACATTTCCGCAACCGGCGCCGCCCCGCTCGCCGGCCGCACAAAAACCCGGCTGGACGCGCTCGCCGCCGCCCAAGCTCCACACTGACTTCCCGCCGTGACAGGCGCCATCTATTGTGACGGCGTTGCGGGTCTTAGATTCATTTCCGGAATTTCCAGCTTTTGCCGACCAAACTGCCCTCCGTCGCCACGTTCAGCGCGCCTGGCGCGGCCTTTTCCGACGACCCGGCCAAGAACCCGACCCAGGCGACCGCCTACTGGCTGCGCCGCGACATCATCCGCGGGGTGTTCCAGCCGCTGGAGCGGCTGAAGGTCAAGCACCTGACCCAGTTCTACGCCGTGGGCGCCACGCCGGTGCGCGAGGCGATCAGCCGCCTGCTCGCCACCGGCCTGATCACCCACGAACCGCAGAAGGGTTATCGCGTCGCCCCGGTCTCCCTGGCCGACTACAACGACGTGCTCGACATCTACCAGCGCATCCGCAAGCTCGCGCTCGAAATGGCCATGGGCCGCGGCGACGAAGCCTGGGAGGAGCGCGTCGTCGTCTCGATGCATCGCTCGATGAAGGCCCGGCCGGTCCATGCCGAGGAAGCGCCCGAGGCGCGCGAACTCTGGCAGCGGGCCTATGGCGACCTGCATGCCGAGCTGGTCAGCGGCTGCGCGTCGCCGGCCCTGATCCGCATCTTCCGCGACATCGGCGCCCGGGCCGAGCGCTATGGCAACCTCTATGGCGACGTCACCTCGGAACTCAGCCGCGACT
>CAMFHW010000464.1 GCA_945952175.1 uncultured Phenylobacterium sp.
GCCGACGCGTCTTGTGGTCTCCGCGCGGCCGCGCAACCAGTCCAGAAGGTCGGTAGGCTCCATCGCGCGCAGCCCGCCCTCGTCGCCGCCGCCGACCAGGATGGTGTCGAGGTCGTCCGGCAGGTCGGCCAGCGCGGTGGTCCCGGCAAGGCGCATCCCGGCATTGGTGGCGATTTCCCCGCCGCGGGGCGAGGCCAGGATCACTTGATAGGGCGCGGGATCGAGGCCGCGATTGGCCATGGAGAACACCTCCATCGGGCCAGCGATGTCGAGCGACTGGACGCCCTCGAAGCCGACGATGGCGATCTTGCGGGTGTGGGCGGGCAGCGAGCTCATGTGGCGTAATTTGCGGTATCTATGACATTTGCGCCATCGAAATCCGCATCTAGGGTCCCGTCATCGACAACCCTCCCCGAAAGGAAGACCCCGATGACCCCGACCTGTCCCTGCGAACCCTGCCAGTGCCAGCCCTGCACCTGCGGCTCCGCCTGCAAGTGCGGTGAGGCCTGCGCCTGCAAGTCCAAGGTCCTGGCCGCCAAGGCCGACTGACCCCCGGCGGGCGCCCAGCTCCCCCTGGGCGTCCGCATCCCACACCGGAAGATCGTCATGCGCCAGCTCGCCCTCACCGCCTCGGTGGTCGCCACCGCCCTCATCCTCGTCCAGCCGACGCGGCCGCTCGCCGCCCCGGCGCCCCTGGCCGCGGCGCCCGTCGCCGACCGGTTGAGCCTGCCGGCCCCGAAGGCCGGCCGCAGCCGGCCGCTGGTGGTCATCGTGGGCGGCGAGGCCGGCGCCGAGACCACCGACTACATCATCCCCTACGCCGTGCTGGCGGAGTCTGGCGCCGCCGAGGTGCGCGCCCTGTCGACCGCGCCGGGGCCGCTGAAGCTGATGCTGACCCTGAAGATCCAGCCTGACCAGACCACGGCGGCCTTCGAGGCGGCCGAGCCCGCGGGCGCCGACATCGTGGTGGTGCCGGCCCAGATGAAGCCCAAGGACCTCGCCCTGATCGCCTTCGTCCAGCGCCAGGCGGCGAAGGGCGCGACCATCGTCTCGATCTGCGAAGGCGCGCGGGTGCTGGCCGAGGCCGGGCTGCTGCACGGCAAGCGCGCCACCACCCACTTCGCCTCGCTCGCCAAGTACGACAAGGCCTATCCGGACACCCAGTGGGTGCGCGACCGGCGCTATGTGCAGGACGGGCGGATCATCTCGACCACCGGAGTGACGGCCTCGATCCCAGCCTCCCTGGCCCTGGTGGAGGCCATGGCCGGCCACGCCGAAGCCGCCGCCGTCGCCCAACGGCTGGGGGTGACCAGCTGGGGCGTCGCCCACCGCACGGCGGACTACAGGATCACCGCGGCGGACTATGCCAGCGGCCTGGCCGGCTTCGTCGCGGTCTGGAGCCACGAGCGGGTGGAGGCGCCGCTGACGCCGCGGGTCGACGAGATCGCCATCGCCCTGCAGACCGACGCCTGGCAGCGGACCTTCCGCAACAAGGTGGTGAGCACGGGCGCCGCGCCGGTGCGCGGACGGCGCGGGCTGACCTTCGTGCCCGAGGCCGCGCCGGAGGCGGGCGGCCACGTGCTGGCCCTGAAGGCCGGGCCGCCGGCGCCGCAGCTCGACGCCGCGCTCACCGAAATCCGCCAGCGCTATGGCGAGGGCGCGGCGCGGCTGGCGCGGATCGGGCTGGAGTACGATGCACCGACGAAGACCTTCGCCCAACGGCCCTAGGCGGTCCCCCTTCTCCGCTCGTCCCGGCGAATGCGGGATCCAGATCGGAGGCCTCGGCGCATCCGTTATTTGAACCACGAAGCACACGAAGGACACGAAGAGGCCACGCTGACCCTTGGTGAGCTTCGTGTCCTTCGTGGTGAAATGAGCGGCCTTCGGCCTAGTCGCCAAGCCATATGATCTGGGTCCCGGCATTCGCCGGGATGAGTGGATTTTAGATCTAGGCCCTCAGCCCCTTTTCCCAGGCTTCCGCGGCCGGCTTCGGGCGGCCCTGGGCGTCGAAGAGGAGGGGGGTGTCGGCGGGGTTCTCGCGTTTCAACCAGCTGTCGGGGTCGCGCAGGCCCCAGTGGGTGAAGGCGAAGCGCTGGCGGGCCGGGAGGCAGGAGAAGGCCTCGGCGGCCTCGCCATAGAGGCGGGCCTGCCTGGCCTCCAGGTCGGCGCGGTCCTTGATCAGGCCCTTGGCGCGGGTGATCGAGACGTCCATCTCCGAGACGTGGACCAGCAGGCCCAGGCTCGCCAGGTCGCGGATGGCGGTGGTGAGCGCGCCGGGCGCGAGGTCGGCGGCGACATGGGTCTGGGTCCCGACACCGGTGAGCGGGGCGCCGGCCTTCAGCAGGGCCTCGGCGAGTTTGAGGAAGGTCGCCCGCTTGGCCGGCAGGCTCTCCAGATTGTAGTCGTTGAGAAACAGGGGCGCCTCGGCGTCGGCCTCGCGGGCGGCCTTGTAGGCGATGACCATGTGGTCGAGCTTGCCCAAGGTCCGGCTCCAGAGGCTGTCACGCCAGCCGTTCCCGTCCTCGGCCACCGCCTCGTTGACCACGTCCCAGCCGCAGGCGATCCCGCGATAGCGGGAGACGACGTTGCCGACATAGGCGCGGTAGGCGTCGGCGAAGCGGTCGGGCGTCGGCGCCAGGCGCTCGAAGGCGACCGGCTTCTGGGCGTACCAGACCAGGGTGTGGCCGAAGAGGCGAAGGCCGCGGTTCTTGGCGAAGGCGGCTATGGCGTCGGGCGCGTCCCAGCGATAGGTCCCGTCGTCGCCGCAGATATATTCCATCTTCATCTCCCACTCGGCGGTGAGCTGGGAGGCCTGGGTCGCGACCAGATTGGCGAAGGCCGGGTCCGTGAGCTGGGAAGCCTGCACGCAGGTCCCGACTGGGAAGCCGGCCACCGACTTCAGCGGCGGGATATCGACGGGGGTGTGGGCGTCGGCCTTGCGGTTGCAGGCGGCGAGCGCGAGCGCGCCGGCCAGGAGGGATCGGCGGGCATATTTCGGGGACAGGTTGATTATCTCGGTCCGCTGACGATCGGCGGGCTGGGCCTTCGAAGAGATAATCAACCTGTCCCCGAAATACCGGCTCACCGACCGCCGCCGGAGGCGCGGCGCAGGCCGAGTTCGTCGAAGGCGGCGGCTTCCTGGCGGGCCTGTTCCTTGACCTTGGCCAGACGGATGTTCTCGGCCACCTGCTCGTACTTCTTCTGCTCCTCGAAGGCCTGGGCGAGCGCGTCGCGGGCGCCCGCCTCTTCCTGCAGGATGCGGTCGATCTCGGCCTGGGCGTTGGCCTTGCGAACCTTCAGCCCGTCCAGATAGCCGAGCTGGTACCAGCCGGCCTCGGCGTCGTAGCGGGCGTGAGCCGCCTCGGCCTCGCCCTCGGCGTCGAGCAGAACGAGTTTCATCTCGGCCTGGGTGCGGCGCTCGACGATCTCGTTGAGGCGCTTCTGCAGCGTCTCGACCTCGTAGCCCGAGAGCTTGATCAGACTGTCGGCCCAGCTCATTCGCCTTCACCCATCAGGATGTGGGCGAGGCGCTCGAAGCTCTCGTCCAGGGAGGTGGCCTCGTCCTTGTCCTGGCCAAGGAAGGCCTCGATGCCGGGGTTGAGCATGATCGCGCGGTCGACGGTGGGGTCGGCCCCGGCGCGATAGGCGCCGATGCGGATCAGCTCTTCCATGTTGGAATAGGCGCTCATCATCTGGCGCGCGTGCTTCACGATCTCGCGCTCGTGCGGCTCCTGGCAGCTGGGCATGGTGCGGC
>CAMFHW010000465.1 GCA_945952175.1 uncultured Phenylobacterium sp.
CGCTGTGGCCGTGCCGGTCGCGGCGCTGTTCCATCCCTTCGCCTGCAGGTCGCTGCGGTGCGCCAACCGGATCGCCATGGCTTCGATCGCGCGCTGGGCGACACCCGGCGGCGATCCCGCGCCGCTGGCCGACTTCTACCGCCGCCGCGTCGAGGGCGGGACCGGCCTGATCTTCACCGAAGGCGCGATCATCGGCCGTCCGGCGGCGGGGAACGACCCGGACTCCCTGAGGCTGCATGGCGAGGCCCTGGACGCCTGGCCGGCGGTGATCGCGGCCGTTCACGACGCGGGCGGGGCCATCGTTCCACAGCTCTGGCACTGCGGCGCGACCGCCAAGCCCGGCAGCCGCTGGACGCCGCCGGCCCCGTTCGAGAGCCCCTCCGGCCTCCAGGCGCCCGGCATGGCGCGCGGCGAGGCCCTGACCGAAGCGGCGCTGGACGATGTGCTCGCGGCCTTCGTGGCGGCGGCCGAGGCGGCGAGGCGGCTCGGCTTCGACGGCGTCGAGATCCATGCCGGCCACGGCTACCTGCTCGACCAGTTCTTCTGGGCCTCCACCAACCTGCGGACCGACGCCTGGGGCGGGCCGACCCTGGCCGAGCGCAGCCGCTTCCCGCTGGCGGTGGTGAAGGCCGTGCGCGCCGCGGTGGGCCCCGACTTCGCCCTTCTGCTCCGGATCTCGCAGTGGAAGTCGGCGGATCTCGCGGCGCGGCTCGTCGCCAGCCCGCAAGAGCTGGAGGCCTGGCTCTCGCCCTTCGTCGAGGCGGGCGTCGACGTCTTCAACGTCTCGCAGCTGCGCTGGGACCAGGCGGAGTTCGACGGCTCGCCGCTGAGCCTCGCGGGTTGGGTGAAGCGGACGACCGGCCGACCGACCATCGTCGCCGGAGGGGTCGGCGTCAGCGGCGACTTCATCTCGGCCTTCGGCGGCCTGACCGGTGAGCCCGAGCCGCTGGACGGCGCGGCCCGCGCCATCGAGGCCGGCGAATTCGACATGATGGCCGTCGGCCGCGGCCTGCTGGCCGATCCGGACTGGGCTGCGAAGGTGCGCGATGGCTCGGCCCGCTCGCCCTGCCCGCCCGCGCGGCTGCTGGCGGGGGTGACGGACTAGCCCACCCGCCACCGCTCATCCCCGCGAAAGCTGCTGGGGCGGTCTCACACCCGCTTGTCGCGGCCTTCCCACCAGGGTGCGCGCAGCTCGGTCTTCAGCACCTTGCCGGCGGCGCTGCGCGGCAGGGGCGCGTCCAGCACCTGCAGGCTGCGCGGGGTCTTGTAGCCGGCGATCTCGGCGCGGCAATGGGCGACCAGGGCTTCCAGGGTCAGGGTCTCGCCGGGCTTCAGCACCGCCACGGCATGGACGCGCTCGCCCCACTTGTCGTCCGGCACGCCGATGATCGCGCACTCCGCCACCGCCGGATGGCGCGAGACCACGTTCTCGACCTCGATCGAATAGACGTTCTCGCCGCCGCTCACGATCATGTCCTTGAACCGGTCGGTGATGTAGACGAACCCGTCCTCGTCCATGAAGCCGGCGTCGCCCGACCACATCCAGCCGTCGCGCAGGGCCTGGGCGGTCTCGGCCGGACGGTTCCAGTAGCCGGCCATCATGTTGTCGCCGCGGCCGACGATCTCGCCCAGCGTCCGGCGCGGGACCTCGCGGCCCTCCGGATCGACGATCATCACCTCGTAGCCATAGGCCGGCTGGCCCACCGACTTCATCTTCTCCGGATCGGCGCCTGCGCGATGGTGCCTGGCCTCCAGGAAGGTGTGGGCGCCCATCTCGGTCATGCCGAAGCCCTGGACGAAATCGACCGTGGGGAACTGGGCGCGGGCCACGTCATAGGTCCCGAGCGGCATGGGCGCGCCGCCATAGCCGAGCACCTTCAGCGACGACAGGTCGGTGGTCGTGGCCGCCGGATGACGCGCCAGGCGATCGATCATGGCCGGCACGGTGAAGATGTGGGTGATGCCCCAGCGGCCGATCAGCTCCAGCATCACCGTCTCGTCGAGCTTGCGGACGAAGACGTGGGCGCCGCCGACCATGGTGGCCATGAAGGTGCCGATGTCGGCCAGGTGGAACATGGGCGCCGAGTGCAGGTTGACGATGGTCTCGTCGACCTTCAGCGACATGGTCAGGTTCACCGCCATGGCGCAGAGCGCCCGGTGCGGCAGCATCACCCCCTTGGGCAGTCCGGTGGTGCCGCCGGTGTAGAAGATGCCGGCCAGATCCTCGGCCTCGCGCACGGTCTCCTCGGCGGGTTGGGACGCGGCGATCAGGTCTTCCAGGGCCTGGTCGGCCGGCGCCTGGGGTCCGTCCATCCCGATCCAGGCGCCGATGCCCGGCAGCTGCGGCTTCAAGGTCTCTGCGACCGCGGCGAACTCCTCGCCGAACAGCATGACCGTGACGCCGGCGTCGTCAAGCTGGAAGCGGGTCTCGGCGGGCGCGAGCCGGGTGTTCAGCGGCACGATCACGGCGCCCGTCCAGAGGATGGCGAAATAGGCCTCGAAATAGGCGTCGCAGTTGTTGGCCAGGACGGCGACGCGGTCGCCCGGCTTCACGCCCAGGCCCCGCAGGCCGCCGGAGAGGCGGCGGACGCGGTCGTGGACCTCGCGCCAGGTTCTCACCCGATCGCCGTCGATGGTGGCGATCGCATCGGCGCGCACGAGCACCGCCCGGCGCAGGGTCTGGGTCAGCCGCATGGCCTTGCTCCCTAGATGACGCCGGCCGATTTCAGCCGGGCCAAGGTTTCCTCGTCCAGTCCCAGGCGCGATCCCAGGATCTCTTGGTTGTCCTGCCCCACCGATTGCGGGGCGATGGCGCGCACCGAGCCCGGCGTCGCCGACAGCTTGGGGAACACGTTCTGCATCTTCAGGCCGGGCCAGCGCGGATGGTCGGGCACCTCGACGATGGCCTCGCGGGCGGCGAAATGCGGGTCGGCCAACATGTCGGCGGGCTTGTAGATGCGGCCGGCCGGCACGCCGTGCTGGAGCATCAGGGCCTCGAGCTCCTCGACGGCGAGCGTGCGGGTCCAGTCGCCGATCAGGGCGTCGAGCTCGGCCTGGTTCGCGCCGCGCGAGACGTGGTCGGCATAGCGCGGATCGGTCACGAGCTCCGGCCGGCCCATGGCTTCGCACAGGCGGCGGAACACGCCCTCCCCGTTCGCGCCGATCAGGTATTCGCCGTCGCGGCAGGGATAGACGTTGGACGGCGCGATGCCGGGCAGAATGGCGCCGGAACGCTCGCGCGACTGGCCGGTGGCGACATATTCGGGGACCAGGCTCTCCATGGCGGTCAGCACCGCCTCGTAGAGCGCGGAATCGACCACTTGGCCCTGGCCCGTTCGGTCGCGATGGCGCAGCGCGGCCAAGGCGCCCAGGCAGCCATAGGTCGCCGCCAGGGTGTCGCCGATCGAGACGCCCATGCGCGACGGCGGCCGGTCGGGCTCGCCGACGATGTTGCGCCAGCCGCCCATGGCCTCGCCGATGCCGCCGAAGCCGGCGCGGTCGGCATAGGGCCCGGTCTGGCCGTAGCCCGACATGCGCACGACGATCAGGCCGGGATTGGTCTCGTGCAGGCGTTCGGGCGCCAGGCCCCAGCCCTCCAGGGTGCCGGGCCGGAAGTTCTCGATCAGGATGTCGGCGCCCTCGATCAGCCGCCGCGCCAGGTCCTGGCCCTCGGGCTTGCGCAGGTCGATGGAGACGGAGCGCTTGTTGCGGGCGATCACCTCCCACCAGACCGGCGCGCCACGGCCCC
>CAMFHW010000466.1 GCA_945952175.1 uncultured Phenylobacterium sp.
GCTGTTCCTGCCCTTCTCGACCACCATGAAGGTGCTCTCGGTGCTGGTCCTGGCGGGCTACCGGATCGACGAGAACCGCCACAGGCAGAATCTCGAAAGCCTGTCCCAGGCCGCCGCGACGGCCGAGCGCGCCGACATCGAGGAAGCGCGGCCGGAGAGCGTCGGGGCCGCCGGGACCGTCGTCTAGGCTCGCCAGCCCGGCCCGCCTGATCTAGGGTTCGAAAAACCAACCTACACGGGGGAAACGCTGTGGCCGAAGCCGTACCTGCCGCTCAAACCGGCCGCCGCCTAAGCCTGCCGACCCGCCTGTTCTACGGCGCGGGCTCCATCGCCTTCGGGGTGAAGGACAACGGTTTCTCCTATTTCCTGCTGATCTTCTACAACCAGGTCATGGGCCTGTCGGCCAAGACGGTCGGGGTGGCGATCATGATCGCCTTGTTCGTCGACGCCTTCCTCGATCCGATCGTGGGCCAGCTCTCCGACAACACTCGTTCGCGCTGGGGGCGCCGCCACCCGTTCATGTACGCCGCGGCGATACCGGTGGCGGTGTCGTACCTACTGCTCTGGAACCCGCCGGCCGGCCTGTCGCATCAGCAGTTGTTCTTCTACCTGATCGCCACGGCGATCCTGATCCGCAGCTTCATCACCTGCTACGAGATCCCGTCCTCGGCGCTCGCCGCCGAGCTGACCACCGAATACGACGAGCGCACCAAGCTGCTGAGCTACCGCTATCTGTTCGGCTGGATCGGCGGGCTGATCATCTATTTCGCCGCGCTGAAGGTCTTCCTGTCCCCCGACGCCACGCACAAGGTGGGCCAGCTCAACGCCCAGGGCTACGCCCACTACGGCGTCGCGGCCGCCATCATGATCTTCGTCGCCATCCTGGTCTCGGCGATCGGCACCCACGGCCAGATCCCGTTCCTGCGTGAGGCGCCACACCGCAAGCTGTCGCTCTCGACCCTGGCGCGCGAGATGTTCGGCACGCTGTCGCACGCCTCCTTCCTGCGCATCCTGGTGGCCAGCCTGTTCGCCGCCATGGCCGGCGGCCTGGCCCTGTCGATCAATCTCTATTTCACGACCTTCTTCTGGGAGCTGAGCGCCGCCCAGATCGCCTTCTTCACCTTCTCGAGCTTCCTGGCCGCGGTGTTCGCCTTCGCCGCGGCCCCGCGCCTGTCCCAGCGGTTCGGCAAGAAGGGCTCGGCCATGACCTTGCTGATGGCGGGTGTGACCATCGCGACCACCCCGGTCGTCCTGCGCCTGCTGGGCGTCTTCCCGGCCAATGGCAGCCCGATCCTCTATCCGATCCTGTGGTGCCAGGGCGTCATCTCCACCGGCTTCACCATCACCGGCAACATCCTGACCACCTCGATGATCGCCGACGTGGTCGAGGACTCCGAGCTGCGCACCGGCCGCCGGTCGGAGGGCCTGTTCTTCGCGGCCAGCGCCTTCGTCGCCAAGGCGGTGACGGGGATCGGCATCTTCACCTCGTCCATGCTGCTGTCGGCCGCCCACTTCCCGCAGGGCGCCAAGCCGGGCGAGGTCGACCCGGCGATCATCCGCCAGCTGGGCATGGTCTATGTGCCGACGGCGATTATCCTCTATGCGCTCAGCGTGATTTTCATGAGCGGCTACAAGATCACTCGCGAGAGCCACGCCGAGTCCGTGCGCAAGCTGGCGGCCGCCTCCGATCTCGAGGCCGAGGGAGAGCCCGCCTCTTCAGAAGAGAAGCTGGCCTAGCGGGCGAAGACGCCCATCAGCAGAGGTCGGGCGAAGACCGAGGCGGCCTGCTTCTGGGTCACGCCCGGCACCCAGAAGCCGAGCTCGGCGCCGGCATTGAGCGTGGCGTTCAGCATCTGGGCGGCGATGGCCGGGTCGACCGGCCGGATCGAGCCTTCGGCGATGCCGTCCGAGATCATCGAGGCGAAGCGATCGGACACGCGGTTCGAGTGCGCCACCTGCTCCTCGCGGATGGCTTCCGGCAGGGCGGTCAGCGCCGAGGTCCGCAGCAGCGGGCCGTATTCCGAAAGCTGGAACTCCGCCAGAGCGGCCGCGGCGCTGGTCAGCTTCATCCACTGGTTGCCGGGCAGGCCCATGGGCAGGCGCTGGCCCCGGCGCATCACCTCGAAGGTGCGGTCGAAACAGGCCACCACCAGATCGTCCTTGGCCTCGTGGTGGTGGTAGAAGCTGCCCTTGGTGACATTCAGCTCGGCCGAGATCTTGTCCACCGAGGCGCCGCGATAGCCGCGCGAATTGATCAGGCGCGTCGCCGCCAGCAGGAAGGTCTCACGGCCGACCTCCTCGCCCTCCGGCCGGGCGAGCTCGGCGAGCGGCGCGGGGGCCGGCGCCCAGGCCGCACCCTCGACCCCCAGCCCGCCGATCAGGATGTCGAACATCCGCTCGCAGATCCGCTCGTAGTCCTCGGGGTCGTATTTCGGCAGCCAAGCCGCGGCCCAGAAGATCTGTTCCAGCAGCATGTGGGTCCGCGCCGTGCGCCGGCCGCGGCCCAGCCAGGTCAGGTCCGGCGAATCGAACAGCGAGCGCACCTTGCGGAACAGCTTCATGAAGGCGTCGAACACCTCGGTTCGCTGCGGATTGTTCAGCGCCCGGATGTCGGCCAGCACCGGCAGGGGCGGGGCCTCGCCCACCGCCGTCCGCCGTAGCCGTTCCAGATAGATGTGCAGCAGCCGGTGCAGCCGCGCTTGCGGCGTCGGCTCGGCGATCGCCGTCTCGGCCGCGGCCTGCAGCCACTCGATCCCGCGCATCAGGCAGGCGGCGGCGAGGTCATCCTTGCGCTTGAAGTAATAGGTGACGCTGGTGGTCGACAGGCCCACCGCGGCGGCGGCCACACCCAGGGTCAGGCCCTTGACGCCCTTGCGGTTCAGAATTCCGGTCGCGGCGTCGAGGATCGCTTCCCGCTTCCTGGCAAAGCGGTCCGTCGAGCGGACGACGTTGCGTTCCGACATGTGGTCTCCCAGCCCCACGCGTCTGCGCGCGTTTGGAATCCCTTTGTATCCATACCTTTGTGGGATCGCCACGCCGAAGTTTCCCTAAACGTAAGGGGGTTAGCTGGAGGCGAAGGGATAGGGCGAGATCGACTTTGTGAAGTCGTCGACGGTAAGCGTACGGTTGATTGGCTCGGCCGCCCGCTGCGGGCACGCTGGGCGCTCGCAAATGCGGCAGGCGGGGCCGATGGCGGTGGCGATCGGGTCCTTCAGGTCGAGGCCCCGCGAATAGACCAGGCGCTCGGCGTATTTCAGTTCACAGCCCATGCCGACGGCCAGCTCGGAGTCGTCGCCGGCATAGGGGGTGGCGATCCGGCTCACCGTCCGCGACAGGGTGAAGTAGCGCTGGCCGTCGGGCGTCTCGACGATCTGGGTCACGATGCGGCCTGGCGTGCGGAAGCTGGTGTGGATGTTCCAGCGCGGGCAGGCGCCCCCAAACCGCGAGAAGGGGAAGGCCGAGCCGGCGAACCGCTTGGAGATATTGCCCGCCGAGTCCACCCGCAGCATGAAGAAGGGCACGCCCCGCGCGCCGGGCCGCGACAGGGTGGTCAGCCGATGGCAGGCCTGTTCGAAGCTTACCCCGAACCGGGCGCGGACCAGCTCGATGTCGTAGGACAGCCGCTCGGCCGCCTCGTGGAAGGCGGCGTAGGGCATCATGGTCGCGGCGGCCAGGTAGTTGGCGAGGCTCACCTTGACGAGACCGCGGGTCGGGCGATCCGGCGCGCCCATCCGGTCGGCCATGGCG
>CAMFHW010000467.1 GCA_945952175.1 uncultured Phenylobacterium sp.
GCTGGTCGTGCGCACCTTCTCCAAGTCCCGCGCGCTCGCCGGCCTGCGCGTCGGCTACGCCATCGGCGACGCGGCCCTGATCGAGGGCCTGACCCGGGTGAAGGACAGCTTCAACTCCTATCCCCTCGGCCGCCCCGCCCAGGCCGGCGCCATCGCCTCGATCGCCGACGAGGCCCATTTCCAGGCGGGGCTCGCCGCCATCGCCGGCTGGCGCGCCCGGATGTGGGACGGCCTGGCGGCGCGCGGTTTCGAGGCGCCGCCGTCGAGCGCCAACTTCATCTTCGCCCGTCACCCCGGCCATGACGCCGCGCCCCTGGCCGCCGCCCTGCGCCAGCGCGGCGTGCTGGTCCGCCATTTCGCCGCCCCGCGGATCGACCAGCATCTGCGCATCACGGTCGGCGACGCGGCCCAGATCGACCGCCTGCTCGCCGCCCTGGACGAGATTTTGGCCGCCTGAGGCCCGATTCACCGGTTGCAAACCTGGCCGGGCCTAGTCTTGCGCCCTCAACAGGGCCGAGAACGGTCCGCAAGCGCCGAATGGCGGGGTGTCGAAATGCTCAGACTGGCCGTCCTGGCCCTGGTCGGCGCGGTGTCCGCCGTAGGCGCGGCCCAGGCCGTGGCCACGCTCGGGAACGCGGGCCATGCCGCCGCGCTCACCGCCCCCGAGGCGGTGGCCGCCTCCACCGCGCCCGCCGCGGGCGACGCCGCCTCGATCGCCAAGGCCAAGGATGGCCACTATTGGGCCGAGGCCGACGTCAACGGCTCGCGCGTCCGCTTCCTGGTCGACACCGGCGCCAGCGCCGTGGCCCTGACCCCGGCCGACGCCGAACGCCTGGGCTTCCAGCCCGCGCGCCTGAACTACGCCTACAAGGTGATGACCGCCTCCGGCGAGGCCAAGGCCGCCGCCGTCAAGCTGGCCTCGGTCTCGGTCGCGGGGACCCAGGTCGCCAATGTCGACGCCCTGGTGCTCGACAAGGGCCTCGACACCTCGCTGCTCGGCATGACCTATCTAGGCCGCCTCTCCAGCTTCGAGGCGACCCGCAGCGCGCTCATCCTGCGCCCGTGACACGGCGGCCAGGGCCGCGTCGATCACCTCGAGCCCGGCGCCGGCCTTCACCCCCTCGACCGTGAGGATGCGCCGCCAGGTCCGCGCGCCCGGCATGCCGTGGAAGAGGCCCAGCATGTGCCGGGTCATGGCCGCCAGATGCACGCCGCGCCCGAGTTGGCGCGCCACATAGGGCCGGTAGAGCTCGACCGCCGCGAACGGATCGACGTCCTCGCCGCCCCCGAACAGCCGCCGGTCGACCTCGCCCAGGATCGCGGGCGTGTGATAGGCGGCACGGCCCAGCATCACGCCGTCCATGCCCCGCGCCAGATGCTCCTCCGCCGCGTCGAGCGACGGCACGCCGCCATTGATCGCGATGGTCAGGCCCGGCCGCTCGGCCTTCAGCCGCCAGACCAGCGGATAGTCCAGCGGCGGGATGTCCCGGTTCTCCTTCGGCGACAGACCCTTCAGCCAGGCCTTGCGGGCATGGACGATGAAGGTCTTCACCCCGGCGGCCGCGCAGAGGTCCACCAGGCGGAACAGCGCCTCTTCCGGCTCCTGGTCGTCCACCCCGATGCGGCACTTCACGGTCGCCGGCACGCTGACCGCCGCGCCGATCGCCGCCATGCACTCGGCCACCAGCTCGGGCTCGCGCATCAGGCAGGCGCCGAACCGCCCCGACTGCACCCGGTCCGAAGGGCAGCCGACATTGAGGTTGATCTCGTCATAGCCGAGGTCGGCGCCGATCCGCGCCGCCGCCGCCAGGTCCGCCGGCTCCGACCCGCCCAGCTGCAACGCCACCGTATGCTCCATGGCGTCGTAGCCCAGCAGCCGCTCCCGATCCCCATGCAGCACCGCCCCCGTCGTCACCATCTCGGTATAGAGCAGCGCCCGCGCAGACAGCGTCCGATGCAGCGCCCGGCAATGCCGGTCGGTCCAGTCCATCATGGGGGCGATGGACAGGCGACCGGCGAGGCGTTGGGTTTCGGAAGGAACGGCGGGTGGGGTCATGCCTGGGGCGGGCGACGCAGATTGCGGGGCGGCTTCATGCGCCAACACCCTATCACGAGCAATGGCCGCGCGGGGAAACGCCGCGATGGTGGCGCTGAGCACAGGAACGGGCCAAGCTGTTCCGACCCGCGCGACGACGCGAGGTCGAACGAACGATCTGGGGAGACGACGGCCATGACGGACCTGGTCCTGCGCGAGCAGCGTGGCGGCGCTGCGCATCTGATCCTGAACCGGCCCGACAAGCTGAATTCCCTGAACGTGGAGGTCTTCAAGGCGCTCGACGACCACATCCGGGCGATCGCCGCCGACCCGTCCGGCGTCGCCGCCGTGGTGCTGCGCGGCGCCGGCCGCTGCTTCTCGGCGGGCCATGACCTGGGCGACATCGCGGCCGGCGAAAAACTCCCCGAGCCCAACTTCCAGGGCAAGGTGATCGAGCGCCTGGCGGGCCTGCCCCTGCCGGTGATCACCGCCGTCCACGGCCACTGCTACACCGGCGCCCTCGAACTCGCCCTGGCCGGCGACCTGATCCTGGCCGCCGAGAGCGCCAAGTTCGCCGACACCCACGCCAAGTGGGCGCTCACCCCGGTCTGGGGCCTGAGCCAGCGCCTGCCGCGGCGGATCGGCACGACCAAGGCCCGCGAGATGATGTTCACCTGCCGCACCTATTCCGGTCGCGAGGCCGAGGTGATGGGCCTGGCCAACGCCTGTTTCGCCGACGACGCCTTCGAGGCCGGCGTCGACGCCTGGGTCGCCGAGATCGCCGCCAATTCCGGTTTCAGCCACGCCGCCAACAAGCGCCTGCTGGACATGACCGACGGCCTCGCCCTCCCCTACGGCCTTGCGCACGAGATCCATCGCGGCGAAGGCCGCGGCCCGGACATGCAGGCGCGCATCGCCGCCTTCGCCGCCCGCAAGAAGGCCTGAGCCCCGGCGGCGCGGCCGCCAGCTCACCCGATCTCGCCGATCCCGAACCTGCGACGTGAGCGCCACGTCGCGGGCGGCTTCCCCATGCCATCTTCGGATCACATCTTGACTCAAAGCATCAAATTAGATCGAAAACGCACCTCACGATCAAAATAGCTACAAAGGGGGATCGCCAAGGTGCAAATGATCAATCGACAGAGCTTCCTGGCCGCGGCCTCGGTGGCGGGCCTCCTGACGGGCCTGGCGCCCGCGGCCCACGCCGCCGAGACCGAGGCTGCGACCGTGACCGAGGTGGTCGTCACCGCCCAGAAGCGCGAGGAGAAGCTGCAGGACGTACCGCTGTCGGTGGTGGTCCTGCCCGCCGAGACCCTGCAGGCTTTCCGGCTGAACCAGGTGTCGGACCTGCAGCACCTGGTGCCCGGCCTGACGCTGAACAACGCCGCCGGCCCGCGCAGCTTCGGCTTCTTCGTGCGCGGCATCGGCACCAGCAGCTTCTCGTCGGAATCGATCGAAGGCAGCACGGCCTTCGTGGTCGACGGCGTGGTGCTGGGCCAGTCGGGCGCCTCGCTCACCGACCTGCCCGACATCGAGCGGGTCGAGGTGCTGCGCGGGCCGCAGGGCACGCTGTTCGGCAAGAACGCCTCGGCCGGCGTCGTCAGCGTCACCACCCGGCGCCCGTCCGACGCGTTCCACGCAGAGGCCTCGGCCAGCTGGGCCGATCCGGACAACGAATGGCGGGTGACCGGGCTCGTCACCGGCC
>CAMFHW010000468.1 GCA_945952175.1 uncultured Phenylobacterium sp.
CCGCATCACCGATCCGGCCAAGGTCAACCCGGCCCAGAACGCCCTGCGCAACCGGGTCGGCCAGCCCCTGCCCAACGGCGGCGGCCGCGACGTGACGATCAATCCGACCGCCGACCAGCGCCTGCGCATGACCATCTCCGACCAGGCCATGCAGGCCGAGGCCGGCAAGGCGGTCGAGCAGTCGATCGAGATCGTGCGCCGCCGGATCGACGAGCTGGGCACCAAGGAGCCCACCATCATCCGCCAGGGCGTCGACCGCATCGTGGTCCAGGCCCCGGGCGAGAGCGATCCGGACAAGCTGAAGAACATCATCGGCAAGACCGCCAAGCTGACCTTCCAGATGGTCGACGACTCGGTGCCGATCCAGGAAGCCGCCCAGGGCCGGGTTCCTCCGGGCTCGGTCATCCTGCCGATGCAGGACGGCCCGCCCATGCTGGTCAAGAAGCGCGCCCTCGTCGACGGGGGCATGCTGACCGACGCGCGTCAGGCCTTCGACCAGCAGGGCGGCGGGGCGGTGGTCACCTTCCGTTTCAACGGACAGGGGGCCAAGCGTTTCGGCGACGCCACCACCCAGAACGTCGGCCGCCGCTTCGCCATCGTGCTGGACGGCAAGATCATCTCGGCCCCGACCATCATCAACCCGATCACCGGCGGCTCGGGCCAGATCACCGGCAACTTCACGCCGGAATCGGCCAACGACCTCGCGGTCCTGCTGCGCGCCGGCGCCCTGCCGGCCCCGCTCACCGTCGAGCAGCAGAACACGGTCGGCGCCGAGCTCGGGGCCGACGCGGTCAAGGCCGGCGCCATCTCGCTCGGCATCGGCGCCGTCGCCATCGTGGTCTTCATCGTCCTGGCCTATGGCCTGTTCGGGATCTTCGCGGCCTTCGCCCTGGTGGTGAACGTGCTGCTGATCTTCGCGGCCATGTCGCTCACCCAGGCCACCCTGACCTTCCCGGGCATCGCCGGCCTGATCCTGACCCTGGCCGTGGCCGTCGACGCCAACGTGCTGATCTATGAGCGCGTCCGCGACGAGGCCCATGCCGGGCGCTCGCCGATCTCGGCCCTCGACCACGGCTACCAGCGCGCGCTCGTCTCGATCATCGACGCCAACATCACCAGCGCCATCTCGGCCCTGATCATGCTGATGTTCGGCGCGGGTCCCGTGCGCGGCTTCGCCTGGACCCTGCTGATCGGGGTCATCACCTCGGTCTTCACCGCGGTGGTCATCACCCAATTGCTGATCGGCTGGTGGTATCGCGCCACCAAGCCCAAAGCCCTGCCGATCGAGTAGGTAGCCCCATGGCCTGGCCCCTTATCCGCAACCTGCCGCGCGAATTCCATTTCGACTTCGTGCGCCTGGCCCCCTTCGCGGCCGTCCTCTCGGCCATCCTGATCATCGCCTCCGGCGCCTCCTTCGCGCTGAAGGGGCTCAATATGAGCATCGACTTCGTCGGCGGCACCGTCATCGAGGTCCAGACCAAGGCTCCGGTCGACACATCCGTCCTGCGCCAGGCCATCGCGGCCGGGGGCGGGGAGGACTCCCAGGTCCAGACCCTGGGCGCGTCCAACGGCTACCTGCTGCGCTTCCGCGCGCCCAAGGACGCCGACGTGGTGAAGTCCACCGCGGTCGTGAAGCAGAAGCTCACCGACACCCTGCCGGGCGTGCAGTTCAAGCGCGTCGAGAGCGTCGGCGCCCGGGTCTCGGGCGAGCTGATCCAGAAGGGCTTCCTGGCTCTGGGCCTCGCCCTGGCCCTGATGCTCGCCTACATCTGGTTCCGCTTCCAGCTGCAGTTCGGCCTGGGCGCCGTGGCCGCCGTGCTCCACGACGTGCTGCTGACGCTCGGCATGCTGTCGGTCACCCACCTCGAATTCTCGATGACCTCGATCGCGGCTCTGCTGACCGTGATCGGCTATTCGATGAACGAGAAGGTCATCACCTTCGACCGGCTTCGCGAGAACCTGCGCAAGTACAAGACCACCCCGCTGCGCGAGGTGATCAACAAGTCCGAGAACGAGCGTCTGTCGCGGACCCTGATCACCGGCACCACCGCCATCCTGGCGCTCGCCGGCGCCTTCTTCCAGGGCGGCGTCCTGTTCCCGCTGGTGGCGACCATGGTGTTCGGCATCTTCGTGGGCACCTATTCGTCGATCTACGTCGCCCTGCCGATCATCCTGCTGTGGGGCGTCAAGCGGAACGACGAGGACGCGGTCCCGATGAAGCCGGCCTCGGCGCGCTGATCCCGTGGCGCGCGACGCACCCTCGGTCGACGCCTATGGCGAAGGCGGGTTCCGGCTGTCCGGCGCCCGCCACGAGGGCTCGGTCCTGATCTTGCAGGACACGGCCCGTCCCTGGCCGGTGAGGTCGCTGGCCGAGCTCACCCCCGAAAGCCTGGCCGAGGTCCTCGCCGCCGGCCCCCGCGAGGTGGAGTTCGTCCTCCTCGGCGTCGGCCCGACCAACGCGCTCCCGCCGCGCCCCGTCCGCGAGGCCCTGTCCAGCGCCGGCATCGGCCTGGAGTTCATGGACACCCCGACCGCCGCGCGGATGTACAACGTCCTCACCTCCGAAGGCCGCCGCCTCGCCGCGGCCCTCATCGCGATCTGAGCCAAAATCCGCTCATCCCGGCGAATGCCGGGACCCAGATCCTATGGTTGGGCGATCGGTGATCGGTCCCCCTTTGGACGCCGAGATCAGGGAGAAGGCGCAGAGATCGCGGAGGCCACGGCCTCTCTGCGTCCTCCGCGGACCTCCGCGATCTCTGCGTTCAAAGGCCGCCTGGCTCAGCGCTTCAGGATCTGGATCCCGGCATTCGCCGGGACGAGCGGCCGAGGCTTTCAACCTGTCATCCCGCCGGGCTACCCTCCCACAACCACAGGGGAGCCGCACATGCAGACCGTTCGACTCGGCCGCACGGGCGTGGACGTCAGCGTCGCCGGGCTGGGCTGTGGCGGCCATTCGCGTCTCGGCATGCGCGGCGGCGCGAGCGCGGAGCAGGCCTCGCGCGTGGTCTCCGCCGCCCTCGACCTCGGCATCAGCTTCATCGACACCGCCCGCGCCTACGGCACCGAGGAAGCCGTGGGTCTCGGCGTCAAAGGCCGCCGCGACCAGGCCTTCATCTCCACCAAGGCCAGCCCCTCGGGCGGCGGCCGTGGCTGGGACGCCGAGCTGATCTCCGCCGCCGCCCTGACCGAGAGCCTGGAGGGCAGCCTGCGCCGGCTGGGCGTCGACCACGTCGACCTCTTCCATCTGCACGGCGTACCGCCCGGCCAGTACGACCACTGCGTCGAGCTGCTGCTGCCCGAGATGAAGCGCCAGCAGAAGGCCGGCAAGATCCGCTTCCTCGGCGTCACCGAGGGCTTCGGCGCCGACACCGCCCACGAGATGCTGGCCGGCGCCGCCCGCGACGGTCATTTCGACGTGATGATGGTGGGCTTCAACCTCCTGAACCCCTCGGCCCGCCGCAAGGTCTTCCCGCAGACCCTCGCCCGCGACATCGGCACGCTCATCATGTTCGCCGTGCGCCGCGCCCTCAGCCATCCCGACGCCCTGGTCGAGACCATCGGCCAGCTCATTGACAGCGGCGAGATCGAGGCCGCCAAGATCGACCGCGACGATCCCCTGGGCTTCGTCCGCGACCATCCGGGGATCGCCTCCACCATCGAGGCCGCCTACCGCTACTGCCGCCACGAGCCCGGCGCCCTTGAGGAAGTCGCGGCGCGACGACCCGCGCCTC
>CAMFHW010000469.1 GCA_945952175.1 uncultured Phenylobacterium sp.
GGAGTACGGCGCGAGCCGCGCGGCCACCGAGGTCGAGATCGATTTCCCCGGACCCGAATAAGCCATTCCTGGAGTTCTTCGCGTGGATACCGCCTACCGCAACGCCCTCGTCGTGACCGCCGACGAGGCCTTCCTGGGTTCGGTCCTGGTGCGCGACGGGCGCATCGCGGCTGTGGACAAGGGTCCGTCCGCCGTCGGCGAGGACCTGGACGGCGACGTCCTGATGCCGGGCGTCATCGACCTGCACACCGACAATCTGGAGAAGCACTTCTTCCCGCGGCCCAAGATCGACTGGGATCCGGTCTCGGCGGCGGTGACCCATGACGGCTGCTGCCTGTCGGTGGGGGTGACGACGGTGTTCGACAGCCTGTCGATCGGCTCGTTCAACGCGGCGGCCTCGCGCGACCACGAGAACCTGGCGCGGCTGGCCGACGGCCTGGCCCAGGCCGGCGCGGCGGGCATGCTGAAGGCCGATCACAGGCTGCACTGGCGCTGCGAGACCCCGGCCGACGACCTGCCCGACCGGCTGGAGAGCCTGGCCCACCACCCGATGACGGCCCTGTTCTCGCTGATGGACCACACGCCCGGCCAGCGGCAGTACCGCAATATCGAGAAGCACCTGGCCGGCTGGGCCGAGAACGGCATGACGCCCGAGGCGATCTCGGAGCGGATGGCCGGCATCCGCGACCGCCAGGCCCGCAACGCCGAGACCCACCGCCGGCTGGTGGCCGAGGTCGCGCAGCACTATGGCGCCCCGCTGGCGAGCCACGACGACGAGGACCGCGCCCACGTGGACGAGGCCGCCGACCTGGGGGCCACGGTCTCCGAGTTCCCCGTGACGGTCGAGGCGGCGCGCCAGGCGCGCGAGCGGGGCATGATCGTCGTGATGGGCGGGCCGAACCTGATCCGGGGCGGCTCCTATTCCGGCAATGTGCGGGCCGCCGAACTGGCCCACGAAGGCCTGCTGGACGCCTTCGCCTCGGACTATGTTCCGCGCAGCCTGATCGAGTGCGCCTTCGCCCTGACCAGGCCGGAGTTCGGCTGGAGCCTGCCGCGGGCCGCCGCCGTCGTGACCTCAGCCCCGGCGCGGGCCGCACGCCTGGCCGATCGAGGCCTGATCGAGGCCGGCCGCCGCGCGGACCTGATGCGGGTGCGGATTCAGGACGGTCTGCCGATCGTGCGCGGCGTCTGGGTCGAAGGCCGCCGCGCGGCCTGACCGGCCTTGCGGATCGTCACGCTCAACACCTGGAAGAACGAAGGCGACTATCGGCGCCGCCTGGCCCTGATGGCGGCCGGGCTCGCGGACCTTTCCGCCGACGTGATCTGCCTGCAGGAATGCTTCGCCTGCGAGGGCGCCGACGCCGCCTGGGAACTGGCGCAGGTGCTCGGCCTGCACGCGGCCGTCCAGCCCTCGCGGCGAAAGACCCGACGGCACGAGGGGCGGCCGCAGTCCAGCACATCCGGCCTGGCGATCCTCAGCAGATCACCGCCCCTCGCGCACGAGGCGCTGGCGCTCACCTCCGATCCAAAGGATGGCGAGCGCATCGCGCTGCGGGTCGATCTGGCCGACGGCCTCCGCGTGCTGAACCTGCACCTGACCCACCTGGGCGACGCCGGCGACCTGCGTCGCCTGCAGATGGCCGAGGCCCTGGCCTGGGCGCGGACCGACCTGCCGGGCGCCCTCGTCGTCTGCGGGGACCTGAACTGCCGCCGGGGCGACGCCGCGCTGGCCCCGTTGGCGGAGGTCGCCGGCGCGGAGCTCGGCTCGACCCTGCACGGCCATCCGCAGGCCGGCGCCATCGACCATGCGATCCTGGCGCACGCCGGCGGCCTGCGGGTCCGCCGCCGGTTCAGGGCGCTGGTGGAGGCCGACGCGGCCGGCTGTCTGCCGAGCGACCACGCCGCCGTGGTGATCGACCTCGCCTGAAACGGGGCGATCGCCGCCGCCTTCTTAGGGGCGACGGCGACCGGAATGAGAGCGCGAATGGGGGCTGCGCTCTCGGGGGATGCTACATCCGCACCTTGCCCTCGAAGCCGAAGGTGCGCGGTTCGTTGTAGGCGCCGGAGATGCCTGAGGTCGCGCTGATCGAGCGCGTGTAGAGGTGCTCCTCGTTGAAGAGGTTCCGCGACCAGAGCGACAGGGTGAGCTTGGCTCCGGAGCCAGCCAGGTCGATGTCGCCGAGCGAGATCCGGCCGTTGAACACCAGGCCAGGCTGGCTCTTGATCGCCTTCAGGACCGGGCTCGGGTCGCGGTCGGTGCCGTAGGAGCCGGAGTCGTAGTTGCCGTCGAGGTGGGCGCGCAGGGTGAAGTGCTCGAAGGGCCGCATGTAGTCGATCGAGGCGTTCACGGCGTGCTTGGGGGTGTATTCCTGGTAGAGCGCGATGGGGGTGGTGGAGACCACCATGCCGACGCCCGGCACGAAGGTCGGGAACGGGTTGTTGCTCGAAGCGATGTGGACATAGGCGTAGGTGTAGGTGGCCTGCAGGGTCAGGCCCTGGGTCGGCGCCAAGGTGAACTCGGCCTCGACGCCCCGCACCTTGCCCCCGCCCGGGATGTTGACAGTGTCGGTGGTGGTGCGGGTCGTGGACGCCGAGGTGATGACGTTGCCGTTGGCGTCGAACGAGTAATAGGGCGCCGAGAAGTCGATCTGGACGTCCTTGTAGTCGCCCGTATAGGCCGCGATGTTGACCCGGGCGCGGTGGTCGAAGAACTCGCTCTTCAGGCCGAGCTCGTACATCGAGATTTCTTCGGGATTGAAGGGTTTGTAGCTCAGCGAGCGCGAGTTGGCGCCGCCCGACTTATAGCCTGTGCCCCACTTGCCGTAGACCTGGATGTCGGGGGTGACGTCGAAGGCGACGTTGATCATCGGGTCGATGCGCGACCAGCTCTTGGAGAAGCCGAGCACCACCGACTTGCCGAATTGGTCCACCGGCATGGCGTTGTTCACGACGTAGAGCTGGCCGTCCTTCTTGTCCTGGGTCCAGCGCAGGCCGCCGGTGAGGTGGACGCGATCCTCGAGGATCGGCGGGGTCCAGGTGAGTTGGCCGTAGAGGCCGTAGCTGTCGGAGGCCACGCGGCTGGCGCGGTCGATCCCGGCGGTCGGGAACAGGATCGGAATGTCGATGGCGACCGGCCTGATGTTCGAGCCCAGCGGCACCACCGTGGCGGCCGTGCCGTCGGCGTTGAACTGCATGGAGTTGAACGTCTGGGCCATGTCCTCGACGTGCTCGTGATAGGCGAGCGCACCGGCGACGTACTTGAAGCGGCCGACTTCGCCGAGCGCCTGGAATTCCTGGCTGTACTGGTACTGGTCGAACTCGGCGAGGCTGTAGCGGGCGAACTGGGCGTTGGGCGTGAAGACGTTCGAGGGGCTGTTCTGCCACTGGTTCTGATAGAGCTCGCGGTACGAGGTGATCGACTTCAGCGTCAGCGACGGCGAGACCTGCCAACTCAGGGTCAGGGCGTGGCCGGACTGCGTGCCGATGCTGGGCTGCAGCGGGATGCCGACGGTGGCGGACTTCACGCGGTGCGGCTGGATCGGCGTCAGGGGCGCGACCTTATTGGTACCCGGCGCGACGATGTACGAGTAGAGCGTGCTCGATTCATCGTGACTGGTGTCATAGGCGTAGAGGGCCGTGAAGGTGTCCGTCGGCTTCCATTGGATCTGGGTGCGGACGCCGCGGCGCTCGTAGGCGCCGTAGTCCGAAGCGCCGGCCAGCGGGTTCTTC
>CAMFHW010000470.1 GCA_945952175.1 uncultured Phenylobacterium sp.
GTCAGGGTCGGGTTGGCCCCCAGCTTGCCGGCGCTCTCATAGAGCGAACCGGTGATCTCGCCGTGCGCCACGGTCTCCTCGTCGCGGACCTTCTCCTCCAGCTCGCGCAGGCGCAGCGCCCCGTCGAAAGTGCGCGAGACAGTCACCGCCGTCGCCGGGCCGGTGCGCAGGGACAGGCCGATCAGCTTGGCCGGGCCGGCTTCGCCGCGTGGGCGGGCCACCGCGGCGTCGAAGGCGAGCCCCGCCTTGATGTGCACCGTGTCCATGGCCTGGGCGAGGGTCGCGACCACCTGGCGGGCCTCGTCGGCGGGCACGCCGGCGCGCTGGACGGCGGCCTCGAAGGTCTCGCCCGGGCGGATCTTCAGCGCCACGTTCTGCGGCCGCTCGAAGCCGGGCGCGGCCTCGGCGCCGGTGAAGGCGGCGTTCTGCAGGCTGGCCAGGGCGGCGGGGTCGAGCGGGCGGGGATTGGGGGCGGTCGCCTCGGCGGCGGTCAGCTTCCAGCCCAGCGCCAGGACGCAGACGGCGCCGATACCCCAGAGGACCTTGGGCGTGAGATGGAAGCCTGGGCGTCGCGGATCGAACTCGTGCATCGTGCCCCCGTACATGACGACGCCTCAGCCGAAGCTGGGTTTCGCGGGTCTCACGACCGGCCGCGGGCCGGCGCTACTCAGGCGCGGATATCCTGATAATCCGTGGTTAATCGCAAGTGACAACCGACCGCCTACGTCCATTTGTCACGGTCTCCCGCGACGGGGGCGGGAGCTTCAGAGCAGCCCCAGCACCAGTTCCGCGGGCCGGCACAGCGCCGCGCCCTTGGCCGTGACGACGATAGGGCGATTCACCAGGATCGGGTCCATGATCATGGCCGCGATCAGGGCCTCGTCGGAGGCCGCCGGGTCTGTCAGGCCGAGTTCGTCGGCGCGGGTGCCGTTGACCCGCAGGATGTCGTGGGCCGACACACCCATGGTCTTGATCAGCCCTTCGAGCTGCTCGCGGGTCCAGCCCTCCTTCACGTACTCGATCACCCGGGGCTCGAGGCCCTTTTCGCGCAGCAGGGCCAGGGTGTTGCGGGAGGTGCCGCAGTTGGGGTTGTGATAGACGGTGATCTCACTCATGGCGCCTTCCTACTCCGCCGCGCTCACCAGGTGAACCGCCGCGCGCCGATCGCCATCAGCGAGCCGGAGTCGCCGAAGCCCATAAGCTTGTCGTCGTGCGGGGCCAGGGGCTTGGCCTCGGCGGGCCAGTCGTCGGTCTCCGCGCCCCAGCGCACCTCCAGCGCGCCGCCCGCCACCGACCGGAAACCGATGGTCACGCCCTGAGGGGCGGTGGCGAAGCGCAGGATGCTCCACTGGCCGGGCTGGTCGAACAGCACGGTCGGCCGGCCGTTGATCGTGGTGTCGGTGAGCTTCTGGCCCGAACGCAGGTTGAGCGAGAGGCCGCGCGCGTTCGGCGGCGGCGTCACCGTCAGCAGCAGCGAGCCGTCCGGCTGGCGCACGAAGGTCATCTGCGGCGCGGTGGCCGCCACCGGTTTGGCGGGCGCCGCCCAGACCGGCCGGAAGGTGTTCACGATCGGCAGGGTGGTCTTGCCGATGGCGCCGCCGTCGGCCTTGAGGGCCGCCTCGGTCCAGGGCGCGAGGCTCGGCGTGGGCGAGACGCGCCAGGCCTTGCCGCCGTCCACGTCCTGCACGAACAGCACGGAGGTCGCTTGCGGATGGCGCGCGCTCCATGGCGGCAGGTAGCGGACCACCGCCACGACCGTGAGACCGATGAGGATCGCGCCCAGCGCCGGCATGCGCGCGTCGCGGCCCTCCGGCTGTCCGTGCGCCAGCGGCCAGGCCACCAGCGCGGCCAGCCAGCAGACCAGCGCCAGGATCTCGGCCAGGTCGAGCGCCTCGAAGGCGGCGTGCCCGAATCCCAGGATCCAGGCCAGGGCCGGCAGGGTGGGAACCACCAGCAGCAAGGCCACCCAGGGCGGCCGCGCCGATCCCATGGCGGTCAGGGCGCCGAGCGCCGCGGCGAGGGCCAGCGGCCATGCGATCAGGAAGGCGGCGGGCGGGGCGGCGATCTGGGCCGCCAGGGTGGCGATCGCCGCGGTGGCGATCACGCCCGTCCAGGCGCCAGCCGGGCCGGCCGGCTTGCCGAAGGTGAAGAGGGCCACGAGTGCGCCGGCTCCGCCGATGCCGAGGCCGATGAGGTCGAGCCCGAAGGCGCAGCAGGCCCCCCCGGCCAGGGCCGCGAGCAGGGCGGCCTGGAAGCGCGAGCTGCCGCGTCCGGAGGTCGTGACCGCATAGAGCGTCGCGCCCGCGCCGATCAGCAGCAGCGCCGCCTCCCACAGGCCCGCCTGGGCCAGCAGGACCCGCTGCTCCATGAAGCCGAACCCGGCCCCGGTCGCCCGCCGCGCCAGGTGCAGCAGGATGGCCGCCAGCAGGACGAGATAGAGCGCCGCGCCCGCGCCGCGCGCCACGTCGCCCCAGGCGAAGGCCGCCCGTCGCTGCGCCCGCCAGGCCCCGACCGCCGTCAGCGCCAGGGCCGCGCCCAGGACCGCCCAGCCCATGACCGACGGGTAGGCCAGCATCCACGGCCCGAACAGGTGGGAATAGGTGGCGTCCGGCGCCTTGCCGGGCAGGGCCTTGGCCGTCGCCGCGACCTTCGCCGCCGCCCGCGCCTGCTCGCCCATGTGCTGCAGGGCGCCCTGGTCGAGATTGTCGGCCGTCGAGGTGGGTGAGTGATAGTCGAACTGCCGCCCGATGAAGGCGAAGTTCAGCCCGGTCAGCCCGGCGTCCTTGGCCACCGTGAAGTCGGTGTCGTTGGGCATGTGCTGGTAGATGAAGACGATCAGCGAGGACGAGGTCGGGCTCGTCGCCGAGCGCCGGAAGAGGTCGATGACCTGGCCGTTCTCGGCCCCCGTCTGGAACATCATCGCCCGGCCGCCGCCGCCCCGGGTCTCCAGGTTGATCAGGAAGCCGATGTGGCGCGCCAGCGGGTGCTCGCGGAAGAAGGCCTGGGCGCCCAGCAGCCCCGCCTCCTCGCCATCGGTCAGGACGACCACGACGTCGCGCGCCGGCGTGCCCTGGGCCTTCAGCGCGCGGACGGCCTCCAGCACGGCCGATGCCCCGGCCGCGTCGTCCGCGGCCCCGGGCGAGCCCGGCACGCTGTCATAGTGGGCCATCAGGGCGACGGCCGGCGTCGCCCGGTCGGCGCCCGGCAGCACGCCCACGATGTTCTCCACCTCGCCGCCCAGCACGAAGGGGTCGGACAGCCGCTTGGTGCGCGAGAAGGCGAAGGTTCGCTGCACCTGCGGCTGCAGGCCGAGTTCGGTCATGCGATGGACGATGTAGTCTCGGACAGCGGCATTGGCCGGCGTGCCGATGGCGTGCGGGACCCGGGCGATCACCCGGTCGTCCACCATGGCGCGGCCAGCCGAGAACGCGGTCGCCAGCGCGGAGGCGGGGAGGGGCTGCGGCGGTGTTGCGGCCCACCAGGCCAGGGCCAGCGCCCCCACCAGGGCGAGCCCCAGAGCCAGGTTCCTGATCATCGCCGCCTCCCCGCGATCCATTGGGATGGGGAGGTTATAGCCTTCCTCCCCCGTGACAACGGGGGAGGGGGAGGAAGAGAATCCCAGAAACGAAAACGCCCGCCGGTGAGGGCGGGCGCTCGCGAAGGCAGATCGGTCAGGCGGTTAGGCGGCGACCTGGCCCTCGGAAGGCTCGCGCAGCACG
>CAMFHW010000471.1 GCA_945952175.1 uncultured Phenylobacterium sp.
GATTGCCTGGCCTTGGTCCAGGCCAGCCTGGCGGCGGGCGCGGCGCGCAATCTCGGCCTGCAGGTCGTCCCCTCGCCCGTGCCCGTGCCGGACCTGGACCTGGTGATGATCTGGCTGAAGCGACGAAGCGACGACCCGCAGATCCTGTGGCTGCGCGCCGCGCTCCACCGCAGCGCCAAGGCGTTCGACGTCGCAGCGACCTGATCGGCCCGGCGCGACCCTTCGGTCTGATCGATGGGTCGGTTGCTCAAATCGATTATGCGGCGACGGTGACCGGGCCGAGAACATCACGGCTGACGCGCAGACGGCGCGGGCGCCCTGGCGAGAGTGATCCATGCCATCGAAGCTGACGACCGACATCGCCGTGGCCGGCGCAGGACCTGTCGGGATGACCCTGGCCATCGACGCGGCCCTGCGCGGCGCGCGCGTGGTTCTCCTGGAGGCGCGCGCCGCCGGCGAGCCCCCGAGCGCCAAGTGCAACACCGTCGCGGCGCGCACCATGGAGACGTTCCGGCGACTGGGCGTGGCCGAGGCCGTGCGCGCCGCCGGCCTGCCCGACGACTATCCGACGGACACCATCTACTGCACCTCGATCACGGGCCACGAGCTGACGCGCATCCGCATGCCCTCGCGGTCCGAGCGCGCCCAGCCCGGATTCTGGGACAGCGACTGGCCGACCCCGGAGCCCATGGTGCGGGTCAGCCAGCTCTATCTCGAGCCGATCCTCTATGAGCGGGTGAAGACCTTGCCGAACGTCACGGTGCTGAACCGCACGTCGGTCGAGGGCTATGACCAGGACGCCGATGGCGTCACCGTCCACTGCCGGGCCGAGGACGGCGAGGCCTTCGATGTCCGTGCCGCCTTCCTCGCCGGCTGCGACGGCGGGCGCAGCACGATCCGCAAGGCCATGGGCGTGAGCCTGGTCGGCGACGCCGAGATCTCCCGCACCCGCAGTTCCCTGATCCGCGCGCCCGGCCTGCGGGCCCTCTGGGGCGAGCGGCGGCCGGCCTGGATGAGCTGGGTGCGCAACCCCGCACGCAGCGGCACGGTCGTCGCCATCGACGGCGAGGCGGTATGGCTGGTCCATCGCGGCGTCGGCTCCGGCGAGAGCTTCGAGGATGTCCCCTTCGACCAGTCGATCCGCGATGTCCTGGGCGTCGACGAGGGCTTCACCTGGGAGGTCATCAACCACGAGGACTGGGTCGGACGGCGCATGGTCGCCGAACGCTTCCGCGACGGCCGCGTGTTCATCGCCGGGGACGCGGCGCACCTGTGGATCCCCTTCGCCGGCTACGGCATGAACGCCGGGATCGCCGACGCCACAGCCCTGTCATGGCTGCTTTGCGCGGCGCTGAACGGCTGGGGCGCGCCGGGCATGCTGGAGGCCTACCAGGCTGAGCGGCAGCCGATCACCGAACAAGTGTCGCACTTCGCGATGGACAAGGTGCTGGAGAACCTTGGCGCCATGCAATCCGGCGGCGGCGCGCCCGGCGCCCTTACCGCCGATACCCCCGAGGGCGAGGCGATCCGGAAAATGATCGGGCAGCGCCTGTTCGACATCAATCTTCCGCAGATGTCTCCCGAAGGCCTGAACTTCGGCTATTTCTACGCAGGTTCGCCGATCATCGCCTATGACGGCGAGGCTGCGCCGAGCTACGACATGGGCGCCTTCACGCCCTCGACGGCGCCGGGATGCCGCCTTCCGCATTTTCGCCTGACAGACGGCAGCTCGATCTACGACCACCTGGGCGGCGACTACACCCTGCTGCGGTTCGCGCCCGTCGAGGTCGAGCCGCTCGCGACGGCGGCGAGCCGCGCCATGGCCCCGTTGAAGATCGTCGACGCGCCGGCCCAGGACCCCGCCCTGTTCCACCATCGCCTGATGATCGTGCGCTGCGATGAACATGTCGTCTGGCGTGGCGACGAGATCCCCCCCGACGCCGGCGCCCTGATCGCGCGCCTGCGCGGGGCGACCGCTTCGGCATAGCCCCCCTTCCCCTGAAGGATCCCAGTGACGAATATGAAGGCGCGGCAAGCCCCGCCGCGCTCGGGCCCCGCCGTGCTTCTCCGCCGCCACAATCTCAATCTTCTGCCGATCCTGCGCGAGCTGCTGCGGACCCGCAGCGTTGGCCGCACGGCGGAGATCGTCGGCCTCAGCCAGTCGGCGGTGAGCGCGGCGCTCGCCCGGCTGCGCGAGACCTACCACGACGACCTGCTGGTCATGGTCGGCCGCCGCATGGAGCTGACCGAAAAGGGCGCGCAGCTCATCGAGCAGACCGAGCGCGCCTGCCTGGAGGTGGAGGCGCTGCTCCGGCCGCCGGAGTTCGATCCGTCCGAAGAGACCCGCCGCTTCGTCGTCGCCACCGCCGACTATGTGACGTTCCTGCTCGCGCCGCCGCTGGCGCGGCTCATGGCCGAGCGTGCGCCTCACGCTTCCGTGCATTTCATCGACGTGCCGAGCGACCTCCAGCCCCAGCTCGTGCGGGGGACGGTGGACCTGGTCGTGATCCCGCACGACACCGCCCACCCTTTGGAAGAGCGGACCTCGTCGGCCTTGCTGTTCGACGACGACATGGTGGTCATCGCCTCCAAGCGCCATCGCGGCTTTTCGGGACGGCTCACCCGGGAGGTCTATGACGCGAGCCGCCACGCCCGTTTCGTCATGTCGCCCAAGAACACGGCCACCCACCAGGATGTGAGCTTCCGCGAACTCGGAATCCGGCAGCACGACCAGATCAGGGTCCAGCAGTTCCTGAGCCTGCCCGCCGTGGTCGAGGCGTCGGATTGCCTGGCCCTGGTCCAGCGCCGTCTCGCGGCCCGGTTCGTCCGCAGCTACGAGATCGAGATCTTCGAACCGCCGTTCGACATGCCGCCCCTGGCCATCACCGCGTTCTGGGGCCGCGCGGTGGACCGGGACCCGGCCCATGCATGGTTTCGTAGCCTGATGATCCAGGCGGGACATTCGCTCGGGCCGTGATGCGCCCAAGGGAAACGATCGCCGCCGCCGAGCGCCGCCGGACATCGACTTCGCCATTGCGCTGCCGCTCGCCTCAGATTAGTCTCTTAATGCAAGTATCTCCCAGCCCTGGGATCGCCCGGGACGCTGACCCGACAGTCGTCGAGACGACCCGACCCGCGTGAACAAGAGGCGTCCGCATGCCAAGTCCGCTCTCGCCCGAGCGCCGCGCCGCGCTGATCAAAACGATCAACTTCTATGGACGCTTCACCCCCTCGTTCACCCGCGTCGGCTATGTCGCCCGCGGCTTGCCGTTCCGGCCGGTGAAGTCCGACTATCGGGGGAAGACCTGGCTGGTGACCGGCGCCACCGGCGGCCTCGGACGCGCAGCGGCCCTGCGCGCGGCGGAGAAGGGCGCGCGGGTGTTCGCGCTGGGCCGCAACGCCATGGCGCTCGACGAGCTGGCCAAGACGGGAGCAACGCTGGCCGGATCGATCATCCCCGTCTCTTGCGAGCTCTCGTTGATCACGCAGATCGCCGCGCTCGCGAGAACCTGGGAGGGGCCGGTCGATGTGCTGGTGAACAATGTCGGCGTGCTGAACCATGACTACCTCGCGACCAACGAGGGCTTCGAGAGTTCTTACGCCATCAATCTGCTTGGACATTTCGCGCTGACGGAAGGCCTGGCGGAGGGCGGCGCGCTGGCGGAGGGCGACGCCGCGGCCG
>CAMFHW010000472.1 GCA_945952175.1 uncultured Phenylobacterium sp.
ACACGTAAGGAGTCGTCGGCAGCGTCAGATGTGTATAAGAGACAGGACCTGGAGATGGGTATCTTTGCGTCAGGCCTCCTCCGACTTCTCCGGCTCGCGGCCGAAGAAGCCTACGGCGGCGAACCAGACGTCCCACCCGAACCACAGCAGCAGCAACGGCGGGCCCGCCACGATCGCGGCCTGTCGGCCGACGACCTTCGCCACCATGACGATCCGCACCTTCAGGCTCGGAACGGACGCTGGCGAGGCGTCGAGCCAGGCTCCACGGATCGGGGCCACCGACAAGGCCGAAGCCGTCAGGCCATAGAGGATGGCGGCGACGGCCCAGGCCTTGAAGAGCCGCCGGCCATAGATCGAGCGGCGCATCGCGGGCATCACCCCTCCCCTTCGCCGGCGCGGAGGCCCGGCCGCGTCGAGGCGTAGCCCAACCGTTGGCGCCGGTTCAAACCAATATCATTCGTGTTTCTTTGACCCGCGATTGACGTAGCTTCAAGGGGGAGAGTCATCGCAGAGGCGTGCAAGACATGGACGGAACCTCAGCGCTCCCCCACGCTGGGGCGGCCGATCATCCAAAGATGAGCTTCTTCACGCGGTGGTTCTTCTCGACGAACCACAAGGACATCGGCACGCTCTATATTATCTTCTCGATCATGGCCGGCCTGATCGGCGGGGCGTTATCGGGCCTGATGCGCTGGGAACTGGCCGAGCCCGGTATCCAGCTCTTCCGGCCGGACTCCCTCATCGCCCAGCTGGGCCTGATCGACGGTTCCAAGCACGGCTACAATGTCGTGGTCACCGCCCACGCGCTGATCATGATCTTCTTCACCCTGATGCCGGCGCTGATGGGCGGCTTCGCCAACTGGTTCATCCCGATCATGATCGGCTCGCCGGACATGGCGTTCCCGCGCATGAACAACATCTCGTTCTGGCTGTTGGTCGCCTCGTTCGTGCTGCTCTGCACGTCGCTGTTCGTCGACGGCGGCCCCGGCCGGGGCTTCGGGGGAGGCTGGACGATGTACCCGCCGCTCTCCGTGTCGGGTCACACGGGGCCGGCCATGGACTTCGTCATCCTGTCGATCCACGTCGCCGGCGCCTCGTCGATCCTGGGTTCGATCAACTTCATCACCACCATCTTCAACATGCGCGCGCCGGGCATGACCCTGCACCGCATGCCGCTGTTCGCCTGGTCCGTGCTGGTGACCGCCTTCCTGCTGCTCCTGTCGCTGCCGGTGCTCGCTGGCGCGATCACCATGCTGCTGACCGACCGCAATTTCCACACCAGCTTCTTCAACCCGGCCGGCGGCGGCGACCCGATCCTGTACCAGCACCTGTTCTGGTTCTTCGGCCACCCCGAGGTCTACATCATGATCCTGCCGGGGTTCGGCATCGTCAGCCACGTGGTCTCGACCTTCTCCAAGAAGCCGATCTTCGGCTACCTGGCCATGGCCTACGCCATGGTCGCCATCGGCTTCGTCGGCTTCATCGTCTGGGCCCACCACATGTTCACGGTGGGGATGAACCTGAACCTGCAGGCCTATTTCATGGCGGCGTCGATGGTCATCGCCGTGCCGACCGGGATCAAGATCTTCTCCTGGATCGCCACCATGTGGGGCGGATCGATCAGCTTCAAAACGCCCATGCTCTGGGCGATCGGCTTCATCTTCGTGTTCACCATCGGCGGGGTGACCGGCGTCGTGCTGGCCAACGCCGGCGTCGACTACTCCTTCCAGGACACCTACTATGTGGTGGCCCACTTCCACTATGTGCTGAGCCTCGGCGCGGTGTTCGCGATCTTCTCGGGCTTCTACTACTGGTTCGAGAAGATGTGGGGGGTGAAGTACAACGAGGTCCTCGGGAAGATCCATTTCGTGGTCACGCTCATCGGCGTGAACATCATCTTCTTCCCGATGCACTTCCTCGGACTGCAAGGCTTGCCCCGGCGCTACGTCGATTATCCCGACGCCTTCGCGGCGTGGAACTGGGTGGCGTCCCTCGGCTACGTCATCACGCTGGCGGGCGTCTTCGTGTTCCTGGTGGTGCTGGCCGAGGCGGCGATCCGCCGGCGCAAGGCCGAGGCCAATCCTTGGGGCGAAGGAGCTACCACGCTCGAGTGGACCCTCCCCTCCCCGCCGCCCTTCCATCAGTTCAACGAGTTGCCGGTCATCAGCGCTGAGCATCACGACCGGTGAGACAGGCCGCAGCGACAGAGCCAAGCGCCGCGCGGCGGGCGCCAAGCCTCAGACAGTTTGCGCCTGGACAACGCCTGGGCCTCAAAAGAAGTATCTACTATACTCCTTTTAGTCAGGAGGTTGTCATGGAGTTGCCGGAGCCAGCACGCCGTCCTGCGGTTCGGGAGGGTCCCGGCGTCGCCGCCGGCGTCACCGAGGCCATCATCCACGATCAGGTTCACGCCTTCTACGGCAAGATCCGCACCGATCCCGCCTTGGGCCCGATCTTCAATCGGGAGATAGACGACTGGGATCATCACCTGGCCAAGATGTGCGACTTCTGGTCCTCGGTCCTGCTGATGACCGGCCGTTTCAAAGGCGCGCCCATGGCCGCCCACGCGCGCCTGGCCGAGGTGCGCCCCACCCACTTCGCGCGCTGGCTTCACCTGTTCCGGCAGACGGCCGAGGAGGTCTGTCCGCCGGCGGCCGCCGCCTTGTTCGTCGCCAAATCGGAGATGATCGCCCAAAGCCTTCAGCTGCATATCGCGGCGGTTCGCGGCGAGCTGCCGCCGGTCCGCACGGTTTCGGCCGCCAGCGCCAAGGCGTCCGGCAAGTCGTGATGATCGCCTGTCTTCCGGCTGGCGCGCGGCGTCTCGAACAGACCTCGGTGTTCACGGAGGCGACCCTGCCTGAGCCCTTGAAGCGGCCCCATGCCCCCGCGCGCGGCGCCTGGCAGCTGGTCCAGATCCTGGAAGGGCGTCTGCGATGGCGGCTTGACGATCCGCTGCGCCTGTCGCGATCGACGATCCTGACGCCAAAGACCGGCGCGCGGGCCATCGCGCCGGGCGAGCTGCATCATTTCGAACTGCTCGGGCCCATGACCTTGCGCCTTGAGGAGTATGTGGTCGACGGAGTTCGGCGGTGATCCGGGTGCGCGGCGTTCGGCGCCGAGAAAGCCTCGCCATCAAGATCGTGCTCCTGTGGGCCGGCCTTTCGCTCGGGGTCGCATTTCTCGCGACGCCCGCGAAGTTTCTCGCAGCGCCGCTGACGCTGCCGGTCGCCTTGGAGGTCGGCCAACAGACCTTCAAGGTCTACAACTGGGCGCAGCTCGGGCTGTTGATCCTCGTCGCCGGCGTGGCGGCCGCGCCGGGGCGGCGCGCGGCCTGGACCTGGCGGCTGCTGGCGCCCGCCGTCATCCTCGGCTTGCAGGCGTTCTGGCTGATCCCCGCCCTCGATCTTCGTGTGGCGATGATCCAGGCTGGCGGCGCGCCGCCGGCCTCGAACCTTCACATCCTCTATGTCGCGCTCGAAGCCGCGAAGGTGATCTGGCTATTGGCGATCGGGCTCGGCGACGAGGTGTTCCCGGGGCGCGCAAGCTTCCCGCGCGAGTGAGCCCGCGACGCGATCATGACCCAGGTCATCTTCATCGAGCCCGACGGCGCCCGACGCCCCGTCGATGTCCGGCCGGGCGCGTCCCTGATGGAGGCCGCCTTGCGCAACCTGATCGTCG
>CAMFHW010000473.1 GCA_945952175.1 uncultured Phenylobacterium sp.
GTTCTCGGCCCAGAAGTGGGTCGCGCCGTCGACCAGCTCATGGTCGATCACGATGCCCTTCTGGGTGCGTAGCTTGGAGACCACCCGGTCGACCTCGACCGGCGGCACCACGGTGTCGGCGCTGCCGTGCAGGATCAGGCCCGAAGCCGGGCAGGGGGCCAGGAAGCTGAAGTCGTACATGTTGGTCGGCGGCGAGACCGAGATGAAGCCGTCCGTCTCGGGGCGCCGCATCAGCAGCTGCATGCCCACCCAGGCGCCGAACGAATAGCCGGCCACCCAGCACTGGCTCGCGGCCGGGTTCGTCGACTGCAGCCAGTCCAGCGCCGTCGCCGCGTCGGCCAGTTCGCCGATGCCCGAATCGAATTCGCCCTGGCTGCGGCCCACGCCGCGGAAGTTGAACCGCAGCACCGAGAAGCCGCGCTTCATGAACAGGTGGAAGAGCTGCACCGCCACCGGATGGTTCATCTGGCCGCCGGCCTTCGGGTGCGGGTGCAGGATCAGCGCGATCGGCGCCGTCTCGCTCTTGCCGGCCGAATATCGGCCCTCGATCCGCCCGGCCGCGCCGGTCAGAACCACCTCAGGCATGCGATCCTCTTCACTTCTGAGTCGCGAATAGTTGACTAACGCGCTCGGTCTTCCTAAGTCGCGCTTGAGCCTTGCGGGCTTGGGCGCCGAGCGGTCGCCTTAGCACAAGGCTTTGGCGAAACGCTCGAAAAAACCGCACCGGACGATCTCACCCATGCGCCTCTCCACCAAAGGCCGCTACGCCGTGATGGCCATGGCCGACCTGGCCCGCCGTCAGGACGCGGCCGAGGCGGGCGAGCGCGCGGTGTCCCTGGCCGACATCGCCGCCCGCCAGCAGATCTCGCTCTCCTACCTTGAGCAACTCTTCGCCCGCCTGCGCCGGCGCGGCCTGGTCAAGAGCCTGCGCGGCCCTGGCGGCGGCTACCTGCTGGTCCGCACCTCGGCCGAGACCACCATCGCCGAGATCGTCATGGCGGTTGACGAGCCCCTGCGCGCCACCCGCTGCAAGGGCAAGGGCTGCATGCTGAAGGGCGAGCGCTGCCTGACCCACGACCTGTGGGAGGAGATGGGCCGCCAGATCCACGGCTATCTCGCCTCGGTCTCCCTGGCCGATGTGGTGGGCGGCAAGCTCGCCCGCCATCCGGAGGCGGCATGACCAGCCCCGCCGTCTATCTCGACTACAACGCCACCGCGCCGGTCCGCCCCGAGGCGATCGAGGCGACGGCGCGTGTGCTGTCGAGGGTCGGCAATCCCTCTTCCGTCCACGCCGCCGGCCGCGCCGCCCGCGCGGCGGTCGAACAGGCCCGCGAAGACATCGCCGCCATGATCGGTGGCCCGGCCTCCACCGTGGTCTTCACCGGCGGCGGCACCGAGGCCAATGCTCTGGCGATCGACAGCGCCGTCGCCACGGGCAGCAAGCGCCTGATCGTCAGCGCCATCGAGCACGACAGCGTCCTGGAAACCGCAAAGGTCTCCGGGGCTTCCGTCGAACTCCTCCCGGTCACGGCCGACGGCGTCGCCGACCTCGACTGGCTCTCGGCCCGCCTTGCGACCTGGGACCCCGCCGACGGCCGCCCCTTCGTCGCCCTGATGGCCGCCAACAACGAGACCGGCGTGATCCAGCCGGTGCGCGAGGCCTCGCAGATCGTTCGCGCCGCCGAGGGCTGGCTGCATGTCGACGCCATCCAGGCGGCCGGCAAGGTGCTGACCGACAGCCGCGCCATGGGCGCCGACACCCTGAGCGTCTCGGCCCACAAGCTGGGCGGCCCGCAAGGGGTCGGCGCGCTCACCTTCGGCCCGCGCGCCACCCTGGTCCGGCGCCAGCACGGGGGCGGCCAGGAACGTGGCCGCCGGGCCGGCACCGAGAATGTCGCCGGCATCGCCGCCTTCGCCGCCGCCGCCCGCGCCGCCATGGTCGACCGCACCGACAACGCGCCCTGGCGCGACGCCGCCGCGGCCAGGCTGAAGGCCCACGGCGCGATCGTCGTCGGCGAGGCCGCCGCGCGCCTGCCCAACACCTTGTGCGTCGCCGCACCCGGCCATGCCGCCGAGCTGCAGGTCATGGGCCTGGACCTCGCCGGGGTCATGGTCAGCGCGGGATCCGCCTGCTCTTCGGGCAAGGTCAAGGCGAGCCACGTCCTGACCGCCATGGGGTTCGGCGACCTCGCCGCCTGCGCCATCCGGGTCAGCGGCGGCTGGGCGACCACCGAGGCCGATTGGCAAGCCTTCTCCGAGGCTTGGATCGCCATCCACAACCGTTTCGCGGCGCGCCATCGCGCGCCTGCGGCCTAGGAGTTTCGTATCATGGCCGCCGTCAAGCAGACCGTCGAACACGTCGAGAGCCTCGAGAAGTACAAGCACGGCTTCGTCACCGAGATCGAGCAGGACTTCGCGCCCAAGGGCCTTTCCGCCGACATCGTGCGCTTCATCTCCGGCAAGAAGAACGAGCCCCAGTGGATGCTCGACTGGCGCCTCGACGCCTTCGAGCGCTGGCAGGCCATGGAGGAGCCGACCTGGGCCAAGGTCAGCTTCCCGCGCATCGACTACCAGGACAGCTACTACTATGCCGCGCCCAAAGCGAAGGATGGCCCCAAGAGCCTGGACGAGGTCGATCCGGAGATCCTGGCCACCTACGCCAAGCTCGGTATCCCCTTGAAGGAACAGGAAGTCCTGGCCGGCGTCGTGGGCTCTCCGAAGTACGCGGTCGACGCCGTGTTCGACAGCGTCTCGGTGGTCACCACCTTCAAGAAGGAGCTGGCCCAGGCCGGCGTCATCTTCTGCTCGATGAGCGAGGCGATCCGCGAGCATCCGGAGCTGGTCCGGAAGTACCTCGGCTCGGTCGTGCCGGTCTCGGACAACTACTTCGCCTGCCTGAACGCGGCGGTCTTCTCCGACGGCTCCTTCGTCTATGTGCCGCCGGGCGTCCGCTGTCCGATGGAGCTGTCGACCTATTTCCGCATCAATGCCGAGAATTTCGGCCAGTTCGAGCGAACCCTGATCATCGCCGACGCCGGCGCCTACGTCTCGTATCTGGAGGGCTGCACCGCCCCCATGCGCGACGAGAACCAGCTCCACGCCGCCGTGGTCGAGCTGGTCGCTCTCGACGACGCCGAGATCAAATATTCCACGGTCCAGAACTGGTATCCGGGCGACCCGGAGACCGGGAAGGGCGGCATCTACAACTTCGTCACCAAGCGCGCCGACTGCCGCGGCGATCGCTCGAAGGTCTCCTGGACCCAGGTCGAGACCGGCTCGGCCATCACCTGGAAATATCCGTCCTGCGTCCTGCGCGGCGAGGGGAGCTCGGGCGAGTTCTACTCGATCGCCATCACCAATGGCCGCCAGCAGGCCGACACCGGCACCAAGATGATCCATCTGGGCGCCAATACCCGTTCAAGGATCATTTCCAAGGGCATCAGCGCCGGGAAGAGCTCCAACACCTATCGCGGCCTGGTCTCGGCTCACCCCAAGGCCAAGGGTGCGCGCAACTTCACCCAGTGCGACAGCCTGCTGATCGGCAAGCACTGCGGCGCCCACACCGTGCCCTATGTCGAGGCCCGCAACGGCCAGTGCGTCTTCGAGCACGAGGCCACCACCACGCGCCTTTCCGAGGACCAGCTCTTCCACGCCCAGCAGCGCGGCCTCTCCCAGGA
>CAMFHW010000474.1 GCA_945952175.1 uncultured Phenylobacterium sp.
CGTGGTCCTGCTCGAGCCCGTGCGGGGCGCGTGCCCACCGCCTAGGCGGCGCGACCCTTGGCCCTCCGCGTCGGCCCCGCTATGGTCCGCGCCCTGGCCGTCTCGGGGACGGCCTGGCGACCACCTGAGCGCGCCAGGCAAGGGGTAAGCCAGCCATCCGGGAGGACACGTGGCCGCACTGAATACGTTTTCGCGCCCAGAGGTCGAGCGCGAACTGGAAGAGGCTCGCACGGTCGAGACCCTGGAGGTCGCGCTGCGGCGCGTGATCGAACTGCGTCGGGAGTTGAAGGCGCCGGACCTTTATGGCCTGGCGCTGCAGGCGCCGGCGTTCGACGCCCTGGTGCCCAGGGTGGCCAATCGCCTGCAGCTGAAGCACGTGCCGGGCGCGCGGTCCAATGACAATGTCTGCCTCCTCGCCACCGCGGTGTATGGCACCGGCGGCCATACGCGCGTGGTCGCGGACTTCATCAAGGGCCTGCCGGCCGACCGGAAGCCGGTCCTGGTCATGAGCGACGTCTATGACGAGCTCCAGTACCGCGCCCTGCTGAACGATCGGAACAACAATTCTGGCCTGGGAGAACGCGCGGTCGTCATCACGACGGGTAAGACCCTGATCGATCGCGCCCTGCAGCTCTACATGACGCTGCTGGCGATGCGCCCGACCCGGATCGTCCTGCTTTGCCACCCGATGGACATCGTGGCGCTGGCGGCCGCCTGGCCGTTCCGCAACATCGTCGAGTTCGTCCACCATTCCGACCACTTCCCGGCGATCGGGGTGGGGCTGCCCTGGGCCGACCACGTCGACCTGACCTATACCTGCCACAAGGCGTGCCTCGAACGGTCGCCCGCCTCGCTCTATGCCGGAATGAGCGCGGTCGTCGGGGATCCGACCGAGCACAAGACCAATCCCAAGCGCCTGCGCTTCGCCAGCTGCGGCAGCCTGCACAAATTCACCGGGCTGATGGGGCTTGGATGGGCGGACTATGTGATCGCGGCGCTGCGGCGTCCGGGTTCGGAGTTCTTCCACATCGGACCAACCACGCCCGAGTTCGAGGCGGCGATGCGCAACGCCTTGCAGAAGAACGGCATCGATCCCGCACGCTACCATTTCCACGGTTTCGTGGAGAGCCTGCCGGCGGAGCTCGCGAAGCTCGGGATCGACGTCTACCTGTCGAGCTTCCCCGAACCCGGCGGCAAAGCCAATTTGGAGGCGATGGCGGCTGGGACGCCTGTGATCATCGCCACCGCCCCGACCGCGCCGCCGCTGACGCGCTTCTCTCTGCCGCTGTCGCGATATGTCCCCGTCTCGCACCCCAAGGAGATGGCGCAGGCGATCGACAAGGCGCTGCTGGCCCGCAAGACCTTTTCAAGGCCCGACAAGGTGGCGGAGCTCGATCGCGAGCTTGGCCGGTTCGACGCGTTCATCGAGGGCCGCCTGGGGCCAGACGCGCCTCAGGCGTAGTTGAAGCGGGTCATGATCGGCCCGCAGATGCGGCGCGTGACGTCGGCCAGTTCACCCGCGAGCGGCTCCAGCCTGGCGGACAAGTCGATCGGCCCCAGGTATTTCGGCGATCCCCAGGGGTCGTCGCCCATCGAGGCCGTCTCGTTCCACATGGGCCGCGCGCCGAGGTCTTCGACGCCCATGAACTGCGCCAGGCCATCGCGGATGTTCTGGGCGTTGAGGTCCTCGTACTTGAACATGAACAGCCGTCCGCCGAACGGCCGCGCGAGAATTGTCTGGTAGTAGGACAGATACTCCTGCGCCACCCGCGCGGCGTCGTGGACGGTGAAGGGCGCGCCGTTGGTGCTCTTGCGATGCACCTCCTGCCGGGACCGCACCACATCGAACGGGTGGCGGACGACCACCACGAACCAGGCCTCCTGCGGATAGAGCTCCTGCAGGTCGTGGAAATAGGGGGTCAGCAGGGGATCCTTGACGCAAAGGATCGGCGGCCTATCGAGTACGCCCCAAAGATGATCCATCGCGGCGTCGGCCGAGCGCCGCATCACCCGCTGAAACGTGTCCCGCGATTCGAAGAAGGCCTGGGTGTGCTGCTCCCAGGAAATGATCCCGTTGCGATAGGCGATCGGGATGCCGCGGAAGAAGCTGATCTCCGGCGTGTAGAGGCTCACCGCATTGGACGTGCAGAGCAGGGCGTGGGTGACGGTTGTGCCCGACCGGGGCGCGCCCCCGACGAATACGATCTTTTGCGGTCCTTGGGTCATGGCCTGCTTCTAGGCAATGGCGCAGGTGAAATCACCCGTCTTGCGCGGCGGCCGCCGCCATCTCCAGCTCGTAGAACGAATGGACGATCGGCCGGCCGCCGAACATCTCCTTCTGGGCGATGAGGCCGCCGTTGAGCCTACGGCCCTCGTCCTCGGTCGAGATGCCGAAGCTCAGGCAGGCGCGGTCGGCATAGTCCTGGTGCTGCAGCCGATCGATGATCGCTTCGAGCCCGCCTGAATCGCGGCCTTCCGCGCGAGCGCACATGTACTGGGTGTGGATCGTCCGTCCGCAGTCGAAGACCAGAACATAGGCGATCGCGCGGTCCTCGCGGCGAGCGGCATAGAGCCGTATCTCGTCCGGAAAGCGCGAGGTCAGCAGCTCCAGCTCCGCAGCGCTGTGGGTGGGCGTCGCACCGTGCCGGGCCAGGGCTTCCGAAAGGCAGGCATGAAAGTCCGCCAGGTCTGTGCTGGGTGCGGCCGAGACACCCAGGCGGCGAGCCTTCGACAGGGCGTGCTTGCGGCCCTTGGCCCAGGCCGGAGCGGAGGCCAGCTCGATCACCGAACTCACATCCTGGCGGACCAGTCGCCCGCCTGCGGCGAAGAGGGCGTAGAGGTCTTCTTCCGCCGGCAGGCGATGGAAGACATGGGGAATGGCCTTGTAGCGCAGGCGCGTGACGCCCTGTTCGACGCCCCAGGCCCGCAGCAGCGCGAACAGGCGCTGCATGGCCGCCGTCGTCATCCGCCCGTCGCTGATCCAGCCGCCATAGGTCAGGCCGCCATGACTGATCATCACATCGCCCCCCGGCGTGCGATGCCGTGAGGCCGGCAGCAGGGCGGCGATGGCCCCGTCCTCTTCGCCCTCGACCGCGAGCAACGAGGCGTCTTCGAAGCGGTCGGCGTGGTAGTCCACATAGCCGCGGCGCAGCAGGAACGTGCCGTTCTTGGAGCGACGGACGAAGCCGTCCCAGGCCGCCGCGAGGTCGGGGCGATAGGCGACGAGCCTGAGCTGCTCCGGCGTCATCGTGCCTGCGCCCGGGCGTTGATGAAGATCTCGGAGCCGTATTCCGGCAGCCAGGCCGACATGCGGTCCAGGCCCTCGATCATCTGCTCACTGAGTATGCCGGCATCCTGCAGCCGGGCCATCTGGCCGTGCGTGAAGGGCTTGATGAAATAGCTGCCGTGCTCGACGGGTGTGAAGCCGTGCTCGCCGAGCAGCGCGGCCAGGGTGTCGAGGCTGAAGACTCGGGTCTGTTGCAAGACGCGCTGACGATCGGAGATCGCTTCCAGCTCGTCGATAAGCCCCATTTCCAGCGCGAGAATCCGGTGGAAGGACCGGGCGTTCGGGACGTTGGCGTGCATCAGCCCGTCGGTGGCGCAGAGGCCTCTGGCGGTGTCGAGCAACCCTCGGCAATCGGTGACTTCGTGCAGAAGGGCGCTCAGC
>CAMFHW010000475.1 GCA_945952175.1 uncultured Phenylobacterium sp.
GGCGCGGGATCATCCGCGGCCGCCATCTGGCGCGTGGCCCCTTCTTCTCCAATTCCGGCGCGATGGCGCGGAAGCAGAGCCAGAGGTCGTGGCGACCCGAGAGGGTGACCTCGACCTCGTGAGCCAGGAACATCGAACGCGAGGCCAGGATCAAGGCGCCGTCCAGCCAGACCTCGGCGAGGCCGGCCAAGCCCTCGAAGCGCAGGATCCGGGCGCCCCGCCCTTCGATCGCGCCGCGATACCAGACGTCCTGATCAGCCAGGGCGTCGAACGATCGGCCGGCGCCGTACAGGGCGGAAGCCGCCGTACCCGGAACGGTCGCCTCGATCCAATCGGTGAGCATCGCCGCGGCCGCCGGATCGGCGCAGGCGCCCGCTTCCGTCACGCAGAGGCTCCAGCCCGTGTCGAGGGCCAGTGCGTCCTGTCCTGAGATCCTCCGCGGCCGGGCCATGTCAGGCCCAGCGGGCGTCCAGCGCCGCCATCAGTTCGTCCCAGGCCTCCGCCGGGCCGTCGAGCACCGCCGGCAGGCCATCGAACTTCTTGCGCGCGCAGGCGCGAGCCAGCTGGAACTGGCCGGCCTTGCAGCTCTCGGCGATCCGCAGGGCCGCCGCGGCGCCGGCGGCGTCAGGGCGTTCCTCCAGCCAGGCCAGGTGGCCGGCCAGGAGCTCGAAATTGGCCCCCATCTGGCGGAAGGTGTTGAACGAGAACAGGTGGAAGAAGCCCGGATCGCGCGCCGCGACGGCCTGCGCCTGGGCGCCGAGTTCGGCCTGGAACAGGCGGACGGGGTTCTGCTTCGGCCGCCGCGCCATGTGCCGTCGCAGGATGGCGGCCACGGCTTCGCGGTCAGGCGCCGTCCAGGGCTTCTGCGGGAACTTGATCGCCTCGGTATAGGGCAGGAAGGGCGTGACTTCGTCGCCATAGCCCTTGAACACGCCGTCGAAGTCCTCGCCCTCGAGCAGATGGTAGCCCGGGCCGTGGAAGTATTCCGCGCGGCGGCCGGCGCGGTCGAGACGGTTGAAGGCCACCGAGGTCTTGCCGTGGCTGGTCTGGTAGGTCAGGCCCCGGGTGTCCGGCAGGAAATAGCTGTCGACCTCGACCAGGCTCAGTCGCCCGCGCTTGAGCTGCACCTCCACATGGGCGGCGACGTCGTCATAGATCGCCGTCTCCTGAACCACGATGCCGAACAGACTCTCGATGTCTTCGAGCGGCGGCTTGAAGAAGGTGAAGTGATCGCCCTCGAAGTCCTGGGTCACGGTGAAGCCGAAGATCGCCTCGGCCGGCAGGCCCATGGCCGGCAGGATCTCGATCCACAGGTCCGAATAGCAGTTGCTCTCGGGCCAGATGCGATCCGGCCCGTGGAAGGCGTGGCGCTGATAGGTCGCCAGGTCGAGGTCGGGGAAGAGCGCCGTCATGGCGCTCAGCCCCAGAGCGTCTTCGAGACCGACTTCGGCCAGGCCTTGAGATCCAGGCCGTGGTGCTTCAGCAGGGCGAGCGCGATGCGATCCATCCCGAAGCCGGTGCAGGCGGTCTGGGCGACGCCCCCATCGTTGGTGTGGATGCCCCAGGTCTCGCCGAAATGGTCCTGGTGGTAGTTGAAGCTCATGATCGCGGTCGGACCGGCCGGATTGGCGATCTGGACCAGCAGTTCGAACTTCAGCTGCTGCTCGCGCTGGCCGACCTTCATCAGCCGGCCGCCACGCCCAAAGAACGGGTCGTTGGCCAGGTCGATGTGCAGGGGCAGGCCCACCGCCTCCATCATGGCCGGGCCGCGCTTCAGCCATTCCTCGCGGAAGGCCACGACCTCTTCCGGCGTGCCGGCGCGGACGAACTCCCGGATGCGGAACAGCTGCATCCGGGCCGGGTCCTGGCTGGGCTCGTGGCGGAAGCAATAGGACTGCAGGTCGAACACCACGCCGCCCTTGGGCATGTTCCCGCGCGCGGCCAGCACCGGATAGATCGGGTAGCAGGCGGCCGGCGTCAGGACGACGTCGGTGACTTCCTGCTTGCCGGTCCATTCCTCGCCGGCGGCCAGTTGGGCCAGCAGCTCGGTGTGGTCGTGGTCGACACCGCAGAAGCTGTGAACCGTTCCCGCCAGTTGCGGGAAGCTCTTCATGTAGCCGCTCTTCTCGAAGGCGACGCGGCTCATCCCCGGGGGAAAGGAGATCTTCTCCGCGGCGTCGTTGGCCACGGTCTTGGTGATCAGGCTGTCGAAGCCCGCGATCACCTCCTCATAGGCTTCGCCACGGCCATAGAGGCCGTCGACCCCGGAGGGGACCAGAAAGCCCTTGTCGAAGAGCTGGTTGAGAAAGCTGGGCTGGGCGTCCACGGATCAGGCCGCCTCGGCCGTCAGCTTGCTCACCGCGTCGGCGATGGCCTTGAGGCTCGCGAAGGTCTTCCGCGTCAGCATCGCGTCGGGGAATTCGACATTGAAGGCTTCTTCCAGCCCCAACATCAGGTCGACGGAAGCAAACGAGGTCATACCGGCTTCGTACAGATCGGCCGTGTCGCCGAGTGACGAGACATCGACGGCCAGACCGCTGTGCCGCGCGACGATCTCGCGGATTTGATCCATCATGGACTTTCCCCAGACTTAGTTCGACTTCGCTGAACACAGTACAGCCACAGCGTAAATCAGCGCATACCGAATACGGTAAATGCGCATTCAGACTAAGAGCGGGAAAGCATGATCCCCCCAGGCGCGATTGCTTGCGACGCCTTTCGCCTAGGACTTAGGCGCGGATCGCTCGACGCAGGGTGGCGCGGCGCGCGAGGACCACCGCGAAATCATAGGGATAGGCCGCGAGCTCTCGCAGCCGCATCGCCGTCCAGTAGCCAAGGCGTGTTCCGGCCCGGCCCTCAGCCAAGGGCCCCGGCCGCGAGCGCACGCCCAACAGGGCGAACATCATGCGCACGCGCGGGACGTGATAGCGGTCGGTGCAGATGACGGCGCCGTCGAGCGCATTGCGCTGAATGAACCGCGCCGCGGCCACCACATTCTCGAGCGTGTCGCGGCTCTGCTCGTCGAGCACCAGGCGGTCGGGCCGGATACCGGCCTCAAGCAGAATCTCCGCCATGATGGAGGCCTCGGACGCGCCGTGCCGCCCGACGCCGCCCGAGCAAAAGACGAGATCCGCCGGCTGCTCGTGCGCCGCATGGGCGCCGTAGAGCGTCCGGCGCCTCAGGCTGGGACTGGCCCGCCCGTCCGGCCGGACGGCGGCTCCGAAGATGACGATCGCGCTCGGCATGCGTCCGCACCATGGCGGCTGGCGCAGGCGCCCGCTAGTTCGCGTTCAGCGGCGGGTCGTAGGCCTCGATCAGGTCTTCCCGCTCAGCCTGGCGGATGGCGCTGCGGACATTGAGGCGCGTCAGGACCTCGGCGTCGTCGAACTGATCGTGCGCGGCGGCGAGCTTGGCCTCCCAGACCCGGGCCGCGAGGCTGTCCGTCTCGCCGGCATAGAGCAAGTCCGCGCCATCCGGTCTGACCCGCGCAATGACGAAGTTTGCGCCCACAGGCGGCAGGAATCGGTCTTCCTCCAGCGCGCTGTAGCGGTAGACGGAGCCGGACTTGCCGGCGAAATCGATCTGGCGGGCCAACTGCACGCTCCCAGCCGGGGTTTACGAGACGCATTTCAACTGCCCGCCGAGTAGGGCGAAAGGCTGTCTCTT
>CAMFHW010000476.1 GCA_945952175.1 uncultured Phenylobacterium sp.
CGCCCTTGACCGCGGTGCGCATGAAGAAGGTGTCGCCGACGCCGGAGACGCCGTCGCCGTCGATGCGCAGGCTGGTGGGCGGGCCGCCCACCAGGGCCGGGATATTCTCGGCGATCACCCGGTAGCGGACGGTCATCAGGCCATGCACCGCACGGCCCGGCGCCCATTGATGCGGCCCGTCGCGCGCCTCGCCCTCGGCCTGGCCCTTGCCCTCCGACATGGGCACAGCTCCGGCATCGTCGGTGACGCTCAGGCCGGTCATGGTGTGCGGCCGGGCGAGGCCGGGTGTGTAGAGGCCCATCGAGAGCAGGACCTTGCCGGCCGGCGCGTCGACCGCGGGGATGGTCATGACCACGTCGACACCGCCCTTGCCCGCCGCCTCGCTCATCGGGCCGGGCTTGATCACCACGGTCATCAGGGGCGCGTCAGGCGCCTTGGCGGCCAACAGGAACGGTAGGCTCGCAGCCAGGATCGCACCCGTCAGTCTCATTGTCCGCCCCTCCGATGACCCCACGGGCTCAACGGCCCGGCTTCACGAGGTAGTACGCAGGCGCTGCGAAAACCCCGGTCGGAATTCGGCGCATGCGGATGTTCCGCGCCTCTGCGTAGTACACCATGCGGGCGTTGCTCGGCGGGCGGGGCGGGACATGACCAGGTTCGGGTTCGGGAAGCTGTTCGGCGCGGTGGCCGCGAGCCTGCTGCTCGGCTCGAGCGCGACGGCTCAAGAGCCCCAGCCCATCGTGACCCAGCATCAGATCCGGATCGGCGCTGCGCCGCTGGCCTACTCCGCCGAAGCGGGCCGCGTGGCGATCCGCGACGTGCAGACAGGCGAGCCGCGCGGGCACATCTTCTATGTCGCTTATCGGGTGACGCCCCAGCCTGGGAAGGTCCGGCCCATCACCTTCCTCTGGAACGGGGGGCCGGGCCTGCCGGCCGCTTCCCTGGAATTCGAGGGCTTCGGTCCGCGGCGGATCGAGGCCGGGCGGCTGATCGACAATATCGACACCCTGCTGACCGACAGCGACCTGGTCTTCGTCGACCCGGTGGGCACAGGCTTCTCGCGGGCGGTCAGCGCCGAAGCCCAAAGGGAGTTCACCTCGATCATTGGCGACGTGGCGGCGACGACCGAGTTCATCCGGGCCTGGCTGCTGCTGCATGGCGACGAGCAGAAGCCCCTGGTCATCGCGGGACAGAGCTATGGGGCGGGCCGTGCAGGGGCCACCGCCTATCGGCTGATCCAACGCGGGTTCGACGTGCGCGGCCTCGCGATCATCTCCAACACCACCGGCCTGCCGACCTATCCCGACCAGGAGCGCATCGCGCTGGCCGCCCATGTCGGCGACTACGCGGTGGCGGCGCTCTACTTCAGGAAGCTGCCGGCGGCGTTCGGGACCACGCCCGACCAGGCCCGGAAAATCGGGGAGGCCTGGGGGCGCGACACCTACCTGCCGGCCCTGCGCCGCCTCGTCGAACTTTCCGAGGCCGAGCGCACCAAGCTGATCACCGACCTCGCCGCCCATATCGGCCTCAAGCCCGATCAGATCGATCCGAAGACCGCGAGCGTCACCCAGGGCGATTTCCTGGGCGGCATCTCGCCGGACAAGCTGCCCTACTATTCCGATTACCGGTTCTTCGAGCCCTACAAGGCGCCGCCGCTGGACCTCGGCATTCGCTCGATCCGCCACGAGCTCGGCTATCCGAGCGACCTGCCCTATCTGCCGCTGGAGCCCTACGAGCAGGGCTTCGCGCCGAGCGGGACCTATCCGAAGTCGATCAATTCGAGCTGGACCCATTCGACCGTCTATGGCGCGACGCCTGGGCAGCTGGCGGAGGCGGCCGCGGCCTTCGAGAAGACCGGGGCGATCGGCATCGGCCACTATGGGCCGAACCTGCCTTCCACCGGCGAGGCGATCGGCGCCAAGCCCGGCCTGAAGGTCCTGGTGGCGCACGGCGCCTATGACCCGCTGGGCGGCTGCTCGATCGACGCCGAGCATGGCCGCCACCTCGAGCCGCCGTATCGCGAGGCGATTCGGTTCCGCTGCTATCTCTCGGGTCACGCCATCTATCGCGACGCGCCGGCGCGCGCCGAATTCGCCGACGACCTGCGGGCGCTCGCCCGCGCCGCCTCAGGACCCAAGCCATGATCCTCGACCGCCGCGCCGCCCTGGCGATGTCCGCCGCCGCTTTGGCCTCGCCGGCCCTGGGCGCCGCACGCGACCCGCTGGCCGGCCTGACCGTGATCAATGCGCTGGGCGGGATCGACGACCCGAACTTCCCCGACGCGCCGCCGTGGGTGCTGACCAAGCGGATGATCGCCGACGCGCGGGCTTCCGGCCAGACGGCGGTCAACTGTACGATCGGCTACGTCGCCGGCCCCGAGGAACCGTTCCAGGAAACCATCCGTCAAATCGCCCTCTACGACCGCATGGTACGCGATCATCCGGGCGACCTGATCAAGGTGCTGTCGGTCGCCGACATCGCCCGCGCCAAGGCCGAGAAAAAGACCGGCCTGATCTACGGCTTCCAGAATTCCGCCCAGATGGGCGACGACCCGAGCCGGGCGGATATCTTCGCCAATCTCGGGGTGCGCATTATCCAGCTGACCTACAACCCGAGGAACCAGCTGGGCGGCGGCTCGATGGCGCCGGCTGACACGCCGCTCACAGAGTTCGGGCGCCGGGTGATCGAGCGGTTGAACGCCAACCGGGTCATGGTCGATCTCAGCCATTCGGGCCGCCAGACCTGCCTGGACGCCATCAAGGCCTCGAAGCAGCCGATCTCGATCAACCACACCGGCTGCCAGGCGCTGAACGACCTGCCGCGCAACAAGACCGACGAAGAACTGCGGGCGGTCGCCGAGCGCGGCGGCTTCGTCGGGATCTATTTCATGCTGTTCCTGAACAAGACCGGGCACGCCACCGCCGCCGACGTCGTCGCCCATATCGAGCACGCCATCAATGTGTGCGGCGAGGACCATGTCGGGATCGGCACCGACGGCGGCGCCACGCCGATCGACGACCTCAAGGCCTATGACGCCATGCTGCGGAAGGAGCATGCCGACCGGGTGGCCAAGGGGATCTCGGCGCCAGGCGAGCGAGCCGACACCCACCCCTTCGTAGATGACCTCCGTGGCCCGGGGCAGTTCCGCAAACTCTACAGCTTGTTGGCGGCCCGTGGCCACAAGCCCGCCAGGATCGAAAAGATTCTTGGCCGGAACTTCGTGCGCTACGCGCGAGACGTCTGGGTCTGACGTTGCTGCCCTGCTTAAGGCCGGATCCGCCCTCGTGCGGACGGTTGAAGCCCCTCACCGATCAGCTCCGCACCCGCGCTTTGGCAGATTTTTCAAGGCAGAGCTCGCCGCCAGGCTATCGACGCACCCTCAGCCGCAGCCGAGTCCACCACGCCAATCTTCGCCAGGCTACGACGGTCTGCTCAAAACCGCGATTTCGCCGCCGCTCTCCCTACTCCCACTCGATCGTGCCGGGGGGCTTGCTCGTGACATCATAGACGACCCGGTTCACCCCTCTGACTTCATTGATGATTCTGGTCGCGCAGCGGCCCAGGACGTCCCAGGGGAATTCGAAGAAGTCGGCGGTCATGCCGTCGGTGGAGGTCACCGCGCGCAAGGCGAGCACG
>CAMFHW010000477.1 GCA_945952175.1 uncultured Phenylobacterium sp.
GGCCAAGGACATGCTGAAGGTCGGCGGCGAGAATGTCGCCGCCTCCGAGATCGAGCGGGTGATCTCCGCCGTGCCGGGCGTGGCCGAGGTCGCGGTCGTGGGCATGCGCCATCCCATGCTCGACGAGGCGCCGGCGGCCTTCGTGATCCCTCAGGCCGGCGGTGGCGAGGACCTGGCCCAGCGGATCGAGGCGGCCTGCGTCGAGGCCCTGGCGGCGTTCAAGCGGCCGCACCTGGTGCGCCTGGTCGAGGCCCTGCCCCGCTCCACGCTGGAAAAGGTCGCCAAGGCCGAGTTGCGCGCCATGCTGGCCGCGGAGGCGGACTGACGGCGCCCGGCGCAGGCGGCGGCCCGTGGCCTCCGCCCTAAGCTTCCAGGGCCCGGATCATCTCCACTCGCGGCGCGTGTCGGCCACCCTCGAACTCGGCGGCGAGGAAAGCGTCCACGATATCGAGCGCGAGGCCTTCGCCCACCACGCGCGCCCCCATGGACAGCATGTTGGCGTCGTTGTGCTGGCGGATCATACGGGCCGAATAGGGTTCCGAGCAGACGCCGCAGCGGACGCCCTTGATCTTGTTGGCCGCCATCATGATGCCCTGGCCGGTGCCGCACAGGATGATCCCGAACCGGCAGTCGCCGGACACCACAAGGCGCGCCGCCGCCTCGCCGTGCTGCGGATAGGGCGCGCCGTCCGGCGCCGTCGGCCCGATGTCGACCGCCTCCCAACCCCGTGAGGCGACATGGGCCGCGACGGCCTGGCGAAGCGGGATGGCCGTGTGGTCGCTGGACAGGACGATGCGATTGCCGGCGGTCATGACGAGGTCGCCTCCACGCTCACTCGATGGTCGATCGACCCTTCAATGTCTTGTTTGCTCGTACTCATCCTCGCGCCGTGGCGCAAACGCGAAACCCCATCGCGATTCCAGCAGGCCATGGCGGGCGATGGCCCGCCACTTCGGGAAGCGCCGCGCGAACAGCCTATTGGCGCTTGTGGCCCCAGATGCTCGTCTTGTCGTGGCGGACCACCCGCCAGTCCTCGCCCACCTCGCGCGCGCCCCAGCCGTACTCGACCTCGAACCCGGACGGGGTCTCGGCATAGAACGAGACCATGTGGTCGTTGGAGTGCTTCCCCAGCGTGTTGGTCAAGTGGATCTTGGCGGCGTTGACCCGATCGAGGGCGAAACCCACGTCGTCCAGATCGTCGACCTGCACCATGAAGTGGTTCAGCCGCTTGGCCATCGGCAGGGGCGCCAGGGCCAGGGTGTGGTGGCGCGAGTTGCAGTGGTAGAATTCCAGGTCGATGCCGAACTCCGGCGACAGCCGCATGCGGATGATGTCCGACAGCCTGAAACCCAGAATGTCGCTGTAGAAGGCTCGGCTCCTGGCGATGTCCGGGGCGCTGAGCACGATGTGGCCGAGCCCCTGCCCCGCCGTGAGGAAGCCGCTTACCCCAACCGGTGACACGAAGGGCGTCTCGCGCCGCTCGGTCGGCCCATAATAGATCTCCACGGCCAGACCGTCCGGATCGCGACAGGTGATCATGCCCATGACGCCGCGCAGCTTCAGAAGCTCGGGATCGCCATTCCCGACCTCGACGCCCGCGCCGCGCAGGCGCTCGGCCATGTCCGACAAGGCGCCGGGACCGGCGACCTCGAAGCCCGCATAGGCGATGTCGTTCTCGTCGCCGGGCTCGACGCTGATGCGCCACGCCTGGGCATCGATGCGGAACCGCAGCGTGCCGTCCGGCGCATCGACGGGCATCAGGCCCAGGATCCTGGCGCCGAACTCGGACCAGGCCGCGAGGTCGCTCGCCTTGAAGCCCACGTAGCCGAGGGATGAAATGGTCATGTGCTGTTCTCCCGTATGGCCGCGGTCAGCCGCCGAAACCGCCCTTGGAGGGGCCTTGGGCTCTCTGGGCGAGGAAGCCCAGGACGAGACCGTCGAACTCGTCGGCGTGCTCGACCATCGCCCAATGCCCACACCGATTCAGGACGACGGCGCGGCTATTGGGGATCAGGCCGGTCGTCTTGAGGGTCACCTCCATCGGCACGGTCTTGTCGTCGCGGCCATGGATCATCAGGGTCGGCACGGCGCTCGTGGCGAGCTTGCCCATCAACTCTTCGACGCCCGCAAACGGGCTGACCCGGCCGAGCGGCCCGGCCTTCAGCCAGTTCGCCAGGTGCTCCGGCTGCGCCATGGCGGCGTTGGAACGCTGCTGAGTGAGTTCGTCGGTCACGTAGGCGGAGTCGTAGACCATGATCTCCACCAAGCGGCGGAAGTTCTCCGGCGTCGGGTTGGCGTAGGTCTCGAAGATCACCCGGATCCCCTGCGACAGGCCGCCCGGCGTGAACATGTTGGGCACGCCGAACAGGCCCGAGCCCATGGTCACCGCGTGGGTGATGCGGTCGGGATAGCGCGCCATGAACTCCAGCGTGGCCGCGCCGCCCATGGAGTTGCCGACGAGCGCCGCCTTCTCGATGCCGAGCTCGTCCATCAGCAGCTTCACGGCTTCGGCATTGGCGACGTTCCGCGCCTCGCCGGCGCAGTCGAAGACCTCGGAGGCGCCCCAGCCGGGGAAGTCGAGGGCGATGACCCTGTGGCGCGCGGCGAGCGCGGTCATGTTCTGATGGAAGTTGCTCCAGCCGGTGGCGCCCGGACCGGTGCCGTGCAGCAGCAGGATCGGGTGGCCGCTGCCGGCCTCGTTGTAGTGCAGCTTCCAGCGCTTGGTCTGCACGAAGCGGCTGGTGGCGTCTTCGGTGAGGCGGGCGGGCGCTTGCGCGACGGACATGATGGTTCCTTCCGGGGTCGTTTGGCTCAGGCGCGTCAGGCGCTCTGCAGGCGGTTCTTCAGGTCGAGGGCCACGTCGACGATCATGTCCTCCTGTCCGCCCACCATCCGGCGGCGGCCCAGTTCGATGAGGATGCTGCGGACGTCGAGGCCATAGGTTCCGGCGGCGCGCTCGGCATGGCGCAGGAAGCTCGAATAGACGCCGGCATAGCCGAGGCTCAGCGTCTCGCGATCCACGCGCACGGGGCGATCCTGCAGCGGACGGACGAGATCCTCGGCCGCGTCCATCAGGGCGAAGAGGTCGGTTCCGTGATCCCAGCCGTAGACCTCGGCCGTGGCGATGAAGACCTCGAGCGGCGCGTTGCCGGCGCCTGCGCCCATGCCGGCCAGCGACGCGTCGACGCGGATGGCGCCGTTCTGCACGGCGGCGATGGAGTTGGCGACGCCGAGCGAGAGATTGTGATGGGCGTGGATGCCGCGCTCGGTCTCGGGTCGCAGCACCCGGTCATAGGCCTGCAGGCGTGCGGCGACGTCGTCCATGGTCATGGCGCCGCCGCTGTCGGTCACATAGACGCAGTGGGCGCCGTAGCTTTCCATCAGCCGGGCCTGCTCGGCCAAAGCCTCCGGCGGCGACATGTGGCTCATCATCAGGAAGCCGGACACGTCCATGCCGAGCCCACGGGCGGCCTCGATATGCTGCCTGGAGATGTCGGCCTCGGTGCAGTGGGTCGCGACCCGCACTGACCGGACCCCCAGCGCGAAGGCGCGCTTCAGGTCATGGATCGTGCCGATGCCCGGCAGCAGCAGGGTGGTGAGACGAGCGTGCTTCAGCTCCTCGCC
>CAMFHW010000478.1 GCA_945952175.1 uncultured Phenylobacterium sp.
GCTACTGGTCGGTCACCCGCTATAACGACATCATGGCCGTGGACACTAACCACGAGGCCTTCTCCTCCGCCGACGGGATCGTGCTGCAGAGCCTCGAGTCCAAGGCCCAGAGCGTCGGTCGCCCGACAAGGCCGAGCTTCATCTCGATGGACCCGCCCAAGCACGACGTTCAGCGCAAGACGGTGAGCCCGGCCGTGGCGCCGGCCAACCTGCACCAGATGGCGCCGGTGATCCGCGAGCGGGCCGGCCTGATCCTCGACGGCCTGCCGATCGGCGAGGAGTTCGACTGGGTCGACCTGGTGTCGAAGGAACTGACGGCGATGACGCTCGCCACCCTGTTCGACTTCCCGTTCGAGGACCGCCGCAAGCTGACCCACTGGTCGGACATGATGACCAATCCGCCAGGCCACGGTCCGGTGACGAGCTGGGAGCAGAAGCGCGCGGAGATCGACGAGTGCTTCGGCGCGTTCGACGACCTTTGGAAGGACCGCGCCGCCCAGGACCCGCGGTTCGACCTGATCTCCATGCTGGCTCACGGTGAGGCCACCCGCGGCATGGACATGCACGAGTACCACGGCAACGTGACGCTGCTGATCATCGGTGGCAACGACACCACCCGGAACACCATCTCCGGCTCGGTCTATGCTCTGAACCAGAACCCGGCCCAGTACCGGAAGCTGCGAGAGAACCCGTCGCTGATCCCCTCCATGGTGTCGGAGACGATCCGCTGGCAGACGCCGCTGGCGCACATGGCGCGCACCGCCACCCGCGATGTCGAGCTGGCCGGCCAGACCATCAAGGCGGGCGACCGCGTGGCCATGTGGTACGTCTCGGGCAATCGCGACGACAGTGTGATCGCCAGCCCCGACAGCTACATCATCGACCGAGAGCGGCCGCGTCAGCACCTGTCGTTCGGCTTCGGCGTGCACCGCTGCGTCGGCAACCGTCTGGCCGAGTTGCAACTCACCATCATCTGGGAAGAGATCCTCAAGCGCTTCCCGACGGTCGAGGTGCTGAACGAGCCCACGCGTACGCACTCGGTGTTCGTGAAGGGCTACGAGACCCTGCCGGTGGTCATCCCGACGCGTAACTAGGGCGCGGCCGTCGGGCGGGGCGGGCCAAGCTTGATCCCGGGCCGGCGCGGTCTATTGGTGCCCACACCATGGCGATGATCACCGATCCAGACGACTTCTTCACCAAGGGCTGCGGCCGGTGCGAGCGGTTCGCCACGGCCGATTGCTCCACGCGTCCCTGGATCGAAGACCTGAACAAGCTTCGCCGGATCTGCCTCGACATGGGTCTGGAAGAGACCGTGAAGTGGGCCCATCCGTGCTACCTGCACGCCGGGCGCAACATCGCGATCTTCGGGGCGTTTCGGACCGACTTCCGGCTGAGCTTCATGAACGCCGGCCTGTTGAACGACACCGAGGGCGTGCTGGAACCGCAGGGGCCCAACAGCCAGACGCCGAGCATGATCCGGTTCACGGCCGTAGGGCAGGCGGCCGAGCTGGAGCCGGTGATCCGCGCCTATCTGCGCCAGCTCATGGACCATGCCGAGGCGGGCACGAAGCCGCCGAGGGTCGAGCGCGAGATCGACATGCCCGACGAACTCACCGAGGCGCTGGACGCCGATCCGGAGCTGGCCGAGGCCTTCCATGCGCTCACGCCCGGGCGGCAGAAAAGCTACATGTTCAACCTGAACCAGGCCAAGCAGGCGGCCACGCGGGTCGCCCGGATCGAGAAGTTCCGCGGGCACATCCTGGCCGGCAAGGGCGCGATGGAACGCTAGCCGATCCCATACGAAGAAATGGCCGGGACGAGCCCGGCCATGAGGTGCGGTGTGTGCTTGGAAAAGTCGCCGGCGCCCCCGCCTGGGCTGGGGGATATGGCGGGGACGCCGGTCTTCAGGCCAGGACGCCGGGGGGCTCGGGGGAGAATGGTCCTGGCCCGATTGGGGGCCGTCGCGATCAGCCGCCGATCTTGTAGCGGACGCCCACGGTCACGGCCTGGCTGTTGAAGTCGCCGCTGAGCTTGGAAGCCCCGCTGCCCAGGCTGACATCGGTCACGCCGACGTAGCGATAGGCCACCTCGCCGGTCCACTTGTCGTTGATCTTGTAGGCGACGCCGGCCTTGGCCTGATAGGCGAAGCCGGTGTCGTCGCCATCGACGAGGCGGCTGTTGGCCTTGACCTGGGCGAAGCCGACACCGCCGCCCACGAAGGGCTGGAACTGGCCGCCGCGATTGAAGTCGTAATAGAGGTTGGCGAAGCCGCCGAGCGTCTTCAGCTCACCGCCGGCCGCGCCCTTCAGGTCGCCCTTCAGATAAAGCAGTTCGCCCTCGGCCCGCAGGCCGTTGCCGAACTCGCGCCCGCCGCCGATCGCCCCGGCCCAGCCGCTGTCGGCCTTGGCCTTGGGCGTGCCGTCGACTTCGCCCTGGAAGGCGCCGCCGAGATCGCCGCGGACATACCAGTTGGCGTCTTGCGCCGAGGCGGCGCCGGCCGAACCCGCCAGGATCGCGGCGGTCACAAACGCAGTTTTGAGAGACGTTTTCATTGTTCTGTACTCCATCCCCTCGAGTGGGGTTCGTTGATGGAGCACAGGTAGCGGCGGCCCTTCGGCGTCGCTTTCACGCAACGGTCGGCATTTTCAGAAACCTGCTCCGTTGCGCTTGGCGCGCGCCGCCATACCTGAGAGCAAGTCTTCTCGGGAGCCTCGAATGTCGTCCGCCGCCAGTTCCAAAGCCGCCATCCACGAGGCGGCGCACGCGGTGCTGTTCGAAGCCGGCGGGGTGTCGTTCGAGCTCGATCTCGCGGCTCCGCTGGAGTTCCGCCATGACGGCGAACGGCCGCGCCTGCTGTTCACCTTCGACGCCGCCGAAGGGGCGGGGGCCTTCCAGGACGCGCCTGTGCGCGGGGTCTCCTGTCCCGCCGGGTCGTTCGTGCTGATGGCGCCGGGCCTGCGCGCCCAGGTGAGCCGGACGACGCCGATGGAACTGCTCACCCTGACCTTCCCCGACGACGCCGTGGCGGGCCGCGCGGACCTCAGCGGCTATGTGGAGGCGATCGTCGCCGACCTGCCGTTCGTCCGCATCGACCCGGGCATGCGCGCGCTGGCCCAGGAGGCGCGGCGCGTGCTGCTGCAGGAGGCCCACCCCGATGTCGCCTACATGGCCGCCCTGGCCGAGGCGATGCTGTCGCGGGCCTTCGCCGCCATCGACGCCGGCGCCCAGCCGGCGCGCCTGTCGATCTCGCCCTTCAAGCTGCGGCGCGTGGTCGAGCACATCGAGGCGCGCCTGGCCGACAAGATCAGCGTGCAGGAACTGGCCGAGGTGGCGGGGCTGTCGACCGCCCACTTCTCGCGCGCCTTCCGCCAGGCGACCGGCGAGGCGCCGCATCACTTCATCCTGACCCGCCGCATCCGGCTGGTGCGCGAGCTGCTGCGCGAGTTCGCGCTGGACCTCGCCACCGTGGCGGTGCGGGCCGGCTTCTCCAGCCACGCGCACATGACCAGCGCCTTCCAGCGTCTGACCGGGTTGACGCCCGCCGCCTACCGCACGGCGCTCGCCGAGGCGGCCTAGGCAGCGTGGACACTTACCGGAGCCAGAGGGCGATGGCGGCGATGGTG
>CAMFHW010000479.1 GCA_945952175.1 uncultured Phenylobacterium sp.
AGGTGGGCGGCGCGCATGGGGAGGCTCCATCGGGTTTCCCCGAGGACGCGTGACCCCGCCTCGTACCGACAGATCGTCCGAGAAAATCGCCTAGGCGCTGATGACCGGCGGCTTGAACAGGCCCTGCGGCGAGACGGTGAAGATCTCGTAGCCCGTCTCGGTGACCCCGACCGAGTGCTCGCACTGGGCCGAAAGCGACTTGTCGCGGGTCACCGCCGTCCAGCCGTCGGACAGCAGCTTCACCTGGTGTTTGCCCAGGTTGACCATCGGCTCGATCGTGAAAAACATACCCGGACGCAACAACTCGCCCGAGCCCTTCTGGCCGAAGTGCAGGATGTTCGGGGCGTCGTGGAACACCTTGCCCAGGCCATGGCCGCAGAAGTCCCGGACCACTGAGCAGCGCTGGGCCTCGACATAGGTCTGGATGGCGTGGCCGATGTCGCCGGTCCGCGCGCCGGGCTTCACGGCCTCCAGGCCGCGCTGAATGGCTTCATAGGTGACATCGATCAGGCGCTTGGCGCGCGGGGCGATCGGACCTACGCCATACATCCGGCTGTGGTCGCCGTGCCAGCCGTCGACGATGACGGTGACGTCGATATTGGCGATGTCGCCCTCACGGAGCGCCCGTTCCGACGGGATGCCGTGACAGACCACGTGATTGACCGAGATGCAGACGGTCTTGGTGTAGCCGCGATAGCCCAGGCAGGCCGGCAGGGCGCCATGGTCGAGGATGAACTCACGGCACAGCCGGTCGAGCTCGTCGGTCACGACGCCGGGCTTCACGTGCGGGGTGATCATGTCCAGGCACTCGGCGGCCAGCTTGCCGGCCACCCGCATGCCCTCGAACCCTTCCGGCCCGTGGACCTTGATCTGGCCCGTGCGGTGTTCGGCTTCGAGGACGTCGGTCATGCTCATCGAATTCTCCCTCGGCGCGCAACCGGCGCGCCGCGACGCAATCTAGGTGGTCATTGTAGCACGAATCCTCAACGCCCCGATGCGCGCGTCGGGTTCAGGGCACGACGATGTTGAAGTTGGGCGTGGGCGCCTCGATCAGGTCGACCAGGGCGTCGTAGAGGCCGGCGTCGCCTTCGATCACCACGTCGCCGCTCTCGATGCGCGGCGCGATCGGGAACTTGGCGATCAGCGTCATCAGGAGGTCCGGTCGGGTCAACCGGATGGTGGCGCCGGCGTCCGGCTCGGTGACCCCGGCCTCGTGGACCATGACGCCATTGCCGACCGAGATCAGGTGGCTCTCGCCGCGATCGGTCAGGACGACATTGATCTTGAAGCTGCGGGCGGCGGCCTTGCCCGGATTGACCCGCACCGAGGCGAGGTCGAGCAGCATGGGCGTGGTGGTGGCGCTGAGCACGTCAGGGCTGAAGCCCGCCGCCGGCAGGGCGAGTGGACCGGAGACCAGCTCCTGGGCGCCGGTCAGGTAGATGTTGCGCCAGGTCCCGGCCTCGGCCTCGAAGCCGAGTTGGGTGTAGACCTCGGCCAGGAGCTCGCGCGCCGAGGCGTCGCCGGCGTCGTCGAAGACCAGATGGTTCAGCAGGGTCGCGGCCCAGCGCAGCTCGCCGTCCGCCACGGCCTGGCGGGCGAGGCTGGCGACGGCCTCGCGGCCACCCATGGCCGCCACGTACTTCCTGGCCGCGGGCTCGGGCGGCAGCGGATTGAGGTTGGCGGGATTGGCGTCGTACCAGCCGAGGTAGCGCTGATAGATGGCCTTCGAATTGTGGCTCATCGTGCCGTAGTAGCCGCGATTGAACCACTGACGCCGCAGCACCTCGGGCAGGGCCAGCTGCTCGGCGATCTCGGGGGCGGTCAGGCCGGTGTTCATCAGCCGCACCGCCTGATCGTGCAGGAACTTGTAGGCGTCGCGGTGGCTGGTCAGGAAGCTGACGATCTCGGCCTGGCCGAAGCGCGGCACGCCGTGGGCGGCGAACATCACGTCGCTGATCGGCCCGAACAGACGGATCGACTCGGTGAGGTAGTCGGCCCAGGCCTTGGCGACGCGCACCAGCGCCCCGCGCGCCGGCAAGAGGTTCTGCATGGCCAGGTTGGCGTTCTCGGCCATGAACACCGCCCGGAATTGGGGCAGGTGGAAGTTCATCTCGGCCGGCGCCTCGGTGCCGGGGGTAAGCTGGAAGACCATGGTCACGTCGCCGACCGTGATCTCCTGGCCTGTGCGGGTGATCAGGTCGGTGGGCGCGATCAGCGACAGCGAGCCTGCCGACGGGCGCGGGCCAAGGCCCGAGGTCATCTCGCCATGGGCGCAGCATTTCAGGGTGTGGCCGAACTGGAAGCGGGCCCGGCGCAGCATGGCGGGGCCGACAATGATGTTCTCGGAGACCGCGTGCTCGAGGAAGCCCTCGGGCGCGATGATCCGCACCTTGCCGGCGGCCGCGTCGGCCGCGGTGGTGACGCCGCCGACCCCGCCATAGTGGTCGACGTGGCTGTGCGAATAGACCACCGCCAGCACCGGCTTCCTGGCGACGTGCTCGTCGATCAGCTCCAGGGCTGCGCGAGCCACCTCGACGGTGGTCAGGGGGTCGACGACGATCCAGCCCGCGCCGGCGTCGATGAAGGAGATCACCGACACGTCGAAGCCGCGCACCTGATAGATGCGGTCGGCGACCTTGAAGAGGCCGTGCTGGGTCAGGACCTGGGCCTGGCGCCAGAGGCTCGGATTGGCGGTCTCGGCGGCGGGGTCGTTCAGGAAGTCGTAGGCCGACAGGTCATAGGCGGGCCGCCCGTCGGGGCGCGGGATCACCGGGTCCTTTCGGGTGGCGATGAAGCCCCGGCGCGCGGACTCCAGATCCTTGTGATCGTCCGCCGCGACCAGCGCGCGGGCCTCGTCGAGGGCGCCCATGTTTCCTCCGCTTCTTTTGGCACGCGATGTGCCGCGAGTTGAGGATGGGTATAGCGAGTTTCAGGGCGCGTCGACAGACACGGAGGTCGCCCGACGCCCCTCCGATTCCGCTTGCAACTTGAAACCGGAATGTGAGTTTATCACGGGTTGTGAAAAGCAATCGGAGGGGCTCGCATGCCCAGATTCCTCACGATCGGATACGGCGATCGGGCCGGATACGACCGGACAGACCCCGCCGTGCGGGACGCCGCCCACAGGCAGGACGCCAGGCTGAGCGCCGAGGGCGCTCTGATCGGCCGCGCCGGCTCCCCGGTGCAAGTGCGCAATCCGGAGGCGGCGCGCCTCGAGACGCGCGAGGGCGCCTTCATGTCGGCCGCCCTGCCGGTCGCCGGGTTCGCGATCATCGAGGCGGCCGACATGGCCGAGGCGATCGAGAAGGTCTCCGGGGTCCCCTGCGCGGTGGCCCACGGGGTGGTCGAGGTCTGGCCGCTGGCGTGAGCCGGCCTAGGTCTTCGCGGTCCTGGTGAAGCCGTCGGCGCTCCAGCTTTCGCTGCCGACGCTGTGGTGGACGAAGAACAGGCCGTCAGGGTCGTAGCGGCGCTTCACGGCTTTCAGGCGAGGATAATGCCGATCCCAGAAGGCGGTCTGCCAGTCGGCCTCGAAGTAGTCGGTCTCGGAGACGTAGGAGGCGGGGCGGCCGGCGACGGCCAGAAGCGGCGCCATTGCGTCGCGCACCGCCTTGGCG
>CAMFHW010000480.1 GCA_945952175.1 uncultured Phenylobacterium sp.
GGATGGCGACAACCTGTTCCGCAACAGTTCCAACCAGCAGCCGCAGCCGGCTCCCGACGCCGTCGTGCGGCAAGGCGCGCTGGAGGGTTCGAACGTCAACACGATCTCCGAGATCACCCGGATGATCGAGGTGACCCGAGCCTACGAGTCGATGGCCAAGATGATGGATTCCACCGCCACCCTGTCCTCGAACTCGATCCAGCGCCTCGGCAAGGTCCAGTAAGGAAACCTAAGAGATGCAAGCACTTCGCACCGCCGCGACGGGCATGGCCGCCCAGCAGCTCAATGTCGAGGTCATCTCGAACAACATCGCCAACATGAACACCGTCGGCTTCAAGCGCCAACGGGCCGAGTTCCAGGACCTGCTGTACCAGACCCTCGAGCGGGCCGGCGCGCAGTCGTCCGACCAGGGCACGATCATCCCGACCGGCGTGCAGATCGGCGCCGGTGTGAAGGCGGGGTCGACCTACCGGATCACCGAGCAGGGCTCGATGACCCAGACCGGCAACAAGCTCGACGTGGCGATCCAGGGCCGCGGCTATCTGCAGGTGCTGATGCCGACCGGCGAGACCGCCTACACCCGCGCCGGCAACCTCTCGACCAACGACCAGGGCCAGCTGGTCACCGCCGACGGCTATCAGATCCAGCCCGCCATCACGATCCCGTCCGACGCCACCGACGTCAGCATCTCGGCCTCGGGCCAAGTCCAGGTGGTGCAGGCCGGCCAGACCACGCCGACCGTCATCGGCAACCTCGAGCTCGCCAGCTTCCTCAACGAGGCCGGCCTCGATGCGATCGGCGACAATCTCTACAAGGTGAGCGGCGCCTCGGGCCCGGCCACCACCGGCGCGCCCGGCTCGACCGGCTTCGGCACCCTGCTGCAGGGCTACACGGAAGCCTCGAACGTCGATTCCGTCTCGGAAATCACCGCCCTGATCGTCGCCCAGCGCGCTTACGAGATGAACTCGAAGGTCATCTCGTCGGCCGACCAGATGCTCGCCGCCGCCAACCAACTGAAGAGATGATCTGATGCGCGCCCTCGCCTCCACGCTCTCGCTGGCCTGCGCCCTGGTCCTCGCCGCCGCCCCGGCCCTCGCCGGCCAGCCGGTGACGCTGAAGGCCAACACCACCGACACCGACGGCACGATCACCCTGTCGGATCTGTTCGACAACGCCGGCGCGGTCGGCAATGTCCCCGTCGCCGCCCGTTCCGGCCGCGTGGCGGTGCTGGACGCCGGCGCGGTGCAGGCCATCGCCCGGCGCAACGGCCTCGACTGGGCCAACGCCGAGGGCATCCGCCGCATCGTGGTCAGCGGCGACGCCGTGGGCGGCGCGGCCGGCGCAGTGAAGAGCAATGTCGAGGTCCTGACCTATGCCCGCAGCCTGGCCGCCGGCGAGCTCCTGCAGCCGGAGGACCTGGTCTACGCCAAGGTCGCCGCCGCGCCGTCCGACGCGCCATCGGACGCCGAGCAGGTGATCGGGCTCGTCGCCAAACGCCCGCTGCGCGCCGGCGCGGTGGTCTCGCTGCGCGACGTCTCCGCGCCCCAGGTGATCAAGGCCGGCGACACCGTCGCGGTGACCTACGAGGCCGAGGGCATCACGCTGACCTTGCAGGGCAAGGCCATGGCCTCCGCCGCCATGGGCGACGGCGTCGCCATCCAGAACATCAGCTCCAGGAAGACCATCCAGGCCGTCGCCAGCGGCCCCGACCAGGCTCTCGTCGGCCCGGCCGCCACCCAGATGAAATCCGCCAACCGCGCCCAGATCGCGCTGCGCTAGGGACCTCCGTCATGCGTAAGTTCGTCCTCCTCGCCCTCGCCGCCCTGCCCCTCGCCGCCTGCTCGACCGTGAAGGAAGCGGTCAAGGGACCGGAGCTCGCCCCGGTCGGCTATCCGTCGGCCCTGGTGCCGCGCGACCAGACCGTGCTGGTTTCGGCGCGCGAGCCCGCGCCACAGCCGGCCTCGGCCAACTCGCTCTGGCGCACTGGTGCGCGGGCCTTTTTCATCGACCAGCGCGCCAGCCGCGTGGGCGACATCCTGACCGTCCAGATCGACATCGACGACTCGGCCCAGACCAAGAACACCACCTCGGCCCAGCGCACCAGCGGCATGACCGCCGGCGTGCCCCATCTCCTGGGCCTGGAATCCAGCCTTGGGAAAATCCTGCCGGGCGGCTTCGACCCCGCCAAGGCGCTGGAGACCAACTCCCAGACCGCCAACACCGGCTCGGGCAGCGTGAGCCGCTCGGAGAAGATCTCTCTCACCATCGCCGCGGTGGTCAGCGCCGTGCTCCCGAACGGTAACCTGGTGATCCAGGGCACCCAGGAGGTGCGCACCAACGCCGAGCTGCGCCAGCTCACGGTCTCAGGCATCGTGCGGCCGGAGGACATCTCCTCGTCCAACACCATCAAGCACACCCAGATCGCCGAGGCGCGGATCAGCTATGGCGGCCGCGGCGACATCTCGACGGTGCAGAAGACCCCGGCGGGCCAGGCGCTGGTCCAGCGCTTCCAGCCCTTCTGACGGCTTGGGCGGCCCGGCCGGCCGGTGCTAGCGTGCGCGCATGAGGATCCTGTTCGCTGCGGCGCTCATCGCCCTTTCGCCCGCCGCCGCCCTTCCCAGCGCGGTACTGGCCCAAGGCCTGCCCGCCGCGTGGAGCGTCGACACGCCGAAGGACGCGCCGGCCACCCTGGTCTACGGCCCGCCGACGGCGCCCCAGCTCGGTTTCGCCTGCGTGCGCAAGAGCGGCCAGGTGACGGTGCGCCTGCTGGTTCCGCGTAAGGTGGCCGACCACCAGGTGGGCTCGGTCTGGGTCGACGCGGCCGGCGTCGCCGCGCCCTGGCCGGTCAGCGTCGCCTTCGCCTCCGAGGACGCGGCCAGCACTCTGCGCGGCCAGGCCGAGGCCGGGTCTGCACCCGAGGTCACTGCGGTGAACACCGAGATCTCCACCGCCGCGCCGATCGTTAAGGCCTTCGCCAAGAAGGGCATGATCTCGCTCACCGCCCTGCACGAGACCCTATCCCCGCCGGCGGCCAAGCCCGGCATGGTCCGGAAGTTCCTCGGCGTCTGCAAATAGGCTAGCGGGCGGCCCAGAGCTCGTTCGCGGCGGCCTGGAGGTCACCGGCGACGCCGCGGCGCGCCACCGACAGACCCTCCAACTCGACCCGGTCGCCGCGCAGGGGCCGTGGGTGCAGGCTGTAGCCCAGCCAATAGATCGCCCGGTCGGTGCGGGTCTCGCCATTGTCGATATAGACGGTCAGCACGCCCACCGGCACGCGGCCGCTCTTGGCCTTGCCCGCCGCCTTGCGCAGGCCGCCTTCGATCCAGCCCGCCTCCAGGCGCGGATTGCCGGTGGTCTCGACGCTGTCGCCGCGCACCGCCGCGGGGAACCAGACGGTCTGGGTCTGGATGATCTGGTCGGCGTGGGTGGAGTCCAGGCGGATGCGCTCGCCCGATTTATCCGGCGTCCCGGTCATCAGGAAGCTGCGCTTCACCGCATCGGCCTTCTGCTCGGCCTGGCGTTCGCGGGCGGCGTCGGCGCGCGCCCGCTCGGCCTGGCCACGCTCGCGATGCGCGTCGAGATAGCCC
>CAMFHW010000481.1 GCA_945952175.1 uncultured Phenylobacterium sp.
GAGCGCATGGCGCACGATCTCGGCGATCTCGCCGTCATTGACCCCCTTCTTCAGGGTCACCACCAACGTCGTGGAGATGTTGTTCGCCTCCAGCGCCTCCAGGGCCTGGCGGCGCACCGAGGTCAGGTCCGCCCCGCGCAGGGCCATCAGGGCGTCGCGCTGCAGGCTGTCGAACTGCAGATAGACCTCGAACCTGGGCATGTAGCTGGCCAGCCGCTCGGCGAACCCCGGCTCACGCGCGATGGCGATGCCGTTGGTGTTGATCATCAGGTGGCGGATCGGCCGGGCCTTCGCCGCGTCCAGGATGTCCCAGAACCGCGGATGGATGGTCGGCTCGCCGCCGGAGATCTGCACCAGGTCCGGCTCGCCCTCCGAGGCCACCACCGCGTCGAGCATGGCCTCGATCTCGGCCATCGGCCGATGGCTGGTCCGTTTGATCGAGCTGTCGGCGAAGCAGACCGGACAGGAGAGGTTGCAGGCCTCGTTGATCTCGACGATCGCCAGGCACGAATGCTGCTCGTGGTCGGCGCAGAGGCCGCAGTCATAGGGACAGCCATGCTCGGTCCGGGTCTGCACGTTGAGCGGCCGATCCCCCGGCTTCACCCAGTCGCGCTGGGCCTTCCAGTAGGAGACGTCGTCGCTGATCAGGGTCTTCTGGACGCCGTGGGCCTTGCAGCGCTTCAGGTAGAAGACGCTGTCGCCCTCGCAGGTGATCTTGGCCGGGACCAGCTCAAGGCAGGTCTCGCACAGGCTCGTGGTCTGGCCCAGGAACAGATAGGGCGCCGCCCTGCGCGCGCTCGCGGCCTCGGTCTGCGAGGTAGAAGGCAAGTCCATAAGCTGTGAGCCCCAGGCACAGGATGTGGAACAGGTTAAGCGGTCCGATCAACTTCGGGTAGGGCTTCAGGAATTCCCACGCGAACCTTTGCGCCCCGTACCAGGCGCACATCACGTAGAAGCCGCGCCGCATCGCCCACGGCGCGCGGGCGGCCAGCCCGCCCAGATAGGCCGCCAGGAACAGCGCCATGGCCGCGCTCTCGTAGAGCTGCACGGGATGGCGTCCGATACCGTCGCCGAGGTCGACCGCCCAGGGCAGGCGGGTCGGCGAACCGTAGGTCTGGTCGGGCAGGCCGGAGAAGAAGCAGCCCAGCCGCCCGATCACGACGCCCAGGCTGAACGAGCCCACGAACGGCCCGCCGGTCGATCCCTTCACCCCGCGCAGGGCCTTGTAGATCTCGACGCCCGCGATGGCCCCGACCAGGGCGCCCACGACGCTGTGCGACAGCGCCCCGCCCGGCGCGCGCAGGGTGTTCAGCGATCCCGCCAGCCAGGCCCCCGGCACGGCGCCCAGGGCCAGGGCCGCGAAATATCCACCGTCCACCTTCAGCGCGATCCGGTCCACCGCGTCCCGCAGCCGCCAGCGATAGAGGACGCCGCCCAGCGCCAGCCCGCCGCCCCAGGCGAGGACGTCGAACACCGTATGCGCCCAGATGGCGGTGGGAACCTGGATCATGCCCGCTCAGGGGACACGGCGCGGGCGGCCCGCGCAACCGTCCTCAGATCGAGAAGCTGACGCCGCAGCCGCAGGAGGACTTGGCGTTCGGGTTGCGGACCTTGAACTCCGCCCCGGCCAGCTCGTCCACGAAGTCGATCTCCGAGCCCTTCAGCAGCACCAGGCTCATCTCGTCGACGATGGCCGCCGATCCGTCGCGCTCGACCTTCAGGTCGTCGTCATTGGCGTGGTCGACCAGGTCGAACTGGTACTGGAAGCCCGAGCAGCCGCCGCCCTCGACGGCGACGCGCAGCATCACGGCCTTGCCCTCGGCCTTCGAGAGGTCGCTCAGGCGGCGGGCGGCGGAGGCGGAGAGGGTGAGCTCGTTCGTGGTCATGGCTGTGTAAAGCTTTCGCCTGAACTATATGAGGGCGCTTGGCCTTCGATCCAAGTGGTCAAAATGCCGGAAGCGTCCTGAATGATCCCGCCTCGCGTCGCCTATGCCGAAGACCCCGCCCAGTCGCTGGGGCGCAAGGCGTCCGAACCGGAGAGCCGCACCCGCACCGCCTTCGCCCGCGATCGTGACCGCATCATCCACTCCACCGCCTTCCGGAGGCTTAAGGAGAAGACCCAGGTCTTCGTCGCCCACGAGGGCGACCATTTCCGCACCCGCCTGACCCATTCTCTGGAAGTCGCCCAGATCGCCCGGTCACTGGCCACCGCGCTCGGCCTGGAGCCGGACCTCGCCGAGACCATCGCGCTTGCCCACGATCTCGGCCACCCGCCCTTCGGCCATGCCGGCGAGGACGAGCTGCAGGTCCAGATGGAGGGCTTCGGCGGCTTCGACCACAACGTCCAGACCTTCCGGGTCGTCACCAAGCTCGAGCGCCGCTATCCGCGCTGGGAGGGGCTGAACCTCACCTGGGAGACGCTGGAAGGCATCATCAAGCACAACGGCCCGGTCAGCGAGAAGCTGTCGCGCCCGTCCTGGAATGCGGTCGCGGAGTTCGACAAGGACTATGACCTCGGCCTCTCCGGCTGGGCCTCGGCCGAGGCCCAGGTCGCCGCGCTCTCCGACGACATCGCCTACAACAACCACGACGTGGACGACGGCGTGCAGGCCGGCATCTTCGACCTGAAGGAACTGCTCGACGTGCCGCTGATCGGGCCGATCATCCACGGCGTCTACAAGGACTATCCCGACCTGGAGCCCGGCCTGGTGCGCATGGAGGCGGTGCGCCGCATGATCGGCGCCATGGTCGACGACGTCCTGGCCGAGACCAATCGCCGGGCCCTCGAGGCCAAGGTCGCCTCGCCGGAGGACGTGCGCAATCTGGGCTACGCCCTGGTGGCCTTCTCCCGGGACATGCTGGAGGACCTCGGCGCCCTTCGCGAATTCCTGATGAACCGGATGTACCGGTACTGGAAGGTCAATCGCACCCGCAGCCAGGCCCGCCGCATTCTGGCCGAGATGTTCCAGTTGTTCATGGCCGAACCCGACGTCCTGCCGTCCGAATGGTTCGCCCGGTCGCAGAACCGCGACCAGGCCGGCCGCGCCCGCGTGGTGTGCGACTACATCGCCGGCATGACCGACCGTTTCGCGATCGAGGAGCATCGCCGCCTCTTCCACCTCGACGTCTGGAACTGACGGACCCGGGGTGCGATGGCGGGATGGTCTTCGCTAGACTATCCCCGGCCGCGCGACGATGATTCGCGCGCGCTCGTCCCTTCGGAGCCCTCGATGTCCAACCCCGACCGCGGCGCCTATACGCCCCCCACCGACCAGCAGCCGCTGTCGTTCGATGCGCGCCAGCCGGTGCGCGGACGCGGGCCCGCGCCGATGATGCTGTTCGCCAGCGCGCTCGTGCTGGTGGTCCTGATCGCCGCCATCGCCGTTTTCTATCGCACCGGCGCCAGCCAGGGCGCCGGCGCCCCGCCGGTGGTCGGCCAGCCCGTGGGGTCGATCAAGGGCGCCGCCCCGCCCGAGGCCCAGCCCGCCGACCCCGCCGCCGGCCTGCAGATCTACCAGCAGGCGGAGGGCCAGGCCGCGCCCGCCCAGCCGAACTTCACCCAGGGGCCTGAGACGCCCCAGTCG
>CAMFHW010000482.1 GCA_945952175.1 uncultured Phenylobacterium sp.
GCCGGGCCGGTAGGAGCAGAATTCCCGCTGCTCGTCTTCGGCGCGCGCGACGCCGGCCGCAAGCATGGCCGCCAGCGCCAATGGCGCCGTAAATTGTGCATTCCGTCCCATTGCTCCCCCAAGACCCAGTGTCTGCACAGGCCGCACACCCATTGGGCGCCGGCTCACGATTTCGGTTGCTCATAGCAAGCTTGAGAACATGGCGATTGTCAGCCCATGCTGCGCCTTCCTTGCATGCCCGCATTGCAGAAGGGCGGTGAGATTATGGATTCACGAGTCGTGGGCGCGATGGCGGGGCTGTCGCGGCGTCGGTTTCTTGAAGGATTGAGCAGTGTCGGCGGGTCTTCGCTTCTGCTCGCGGGCATGACGGCGCTGGGATTCGGCATCGCCTCGGCCCAGGCCGCGCCGCCCAAGCTGGCCGGCGGCGGTGGCAAGAAGGTCATCGTGCTGGGCGCCGGCGTGGCGGGGATGACCGCCGCCTACGAGCTGTCCAAGGCCGGCTATGAGGTCACCGTGCTGGAGGCGCGCAGCTTCGCCGGCGGCCGCTGCCAGACCGCCCGCAAGGGTTTCAAGCTGACCGAGCTCGGCGGCGAGACCCAGGAATGCGACTTCGACGAGGGGCTCTACATCAATCACGGCCCCTGGCGGATCCCGTACCATCACCAGTCGACCCTGCATTACACCAAGGAATTCAACGTCCCGGTCGAGATCTTCGTCAACGACAACGACCACTCCTACGTCATGTTCCAGCATGGCAAGGGGCCGCTGGCCGGCAAGCCTCTGCGCAAGGGCGAGGTCGCGGCCGACATGCGGGGTGGGGCCGCCGAGATCCTGGCCAAATCGGTGAAGCAGGGCGCGCTCGACGCCCAGATGAGCGCCGAAGACCGGGAGCAGTTGATCGCCTACCTGGTGGGCGAGGGCTATCTGACCAACGACCTCGCCTACAAGGGCACGGAGGGCCGCGGCTTCGCGATCCCGCCGGGGCCCGGTGTCGATCCGGGGCCGGGCAAGCCCTCGACGCCCTACGCCTTCGCCGACGTCCTGCATTCCAACGCCTGGCGGGTGCTGACCTCGGTGTCGAACTACGACCAGCAGCGGACCATGTTCCAGCCCGTGGGCGGCATGGACCGCATCGCCAAGGGCTTCGAAGGCGCCGTCGGCCACCTGATCCGCTATTCGCACCAGGTGAAGAGCTTCAAGCAGAACGCCAAGGGGGTGGAGGTCGCCTTCACGGATGGCGACGGCAAGCCGGGGACGATCGCGGCCGACTACTGCATCTGCACCATCCCGCTGTCGGTGCTGCGCCAGATCGACATCCAGGTGTCGAAACCCTTCAAGGAGGCGATGGCCAATGTCGCCTATGCGCCGGTCGGCAAGATCGGGCTGCAGATGAAGCGCCGCTTCTGGGAGGAGGACCACCACATCTATGGGGGCCACGTCTATTTCGACGACCCGGAGGTCCTCAGCCTGTCGTTCCCTTCGACCGGGTGGCAGAGCAAGAAGGGCGTGATCCTCGGCTACTACCAGTTCGGCGGGCAGGCGGCGAAGGTCAGCGCCCTGTCGCCCGCCGAGCGCCAGGCCCTGGCGGGTCGCGCCGGCGACAAGGTGTTCGACGGCTATTCCGCCAGCATCGAGAACTCGTTCTCTGTCGCCTGGCACCGGGTTGAGCACAATCTGGGCGGTTGGGCCCAGTGGAGCGACGAGGAACGCGCGAAATCCTATCCGGTGCTTTGCGAACCCGACGGCCGGCTGTACCTCGCCGGCGAACACATGAGCTATATCGGGGGATGGCAGGCGGGGGGCATCGAGAGCGCCTGGCAGCAGATCGCCAAGCTCCACGCCCGCGTCCACGCCGCCTGAAGGGGAAGCGCCTTGAAGATACCAGTGATTGCGGCCCTCGGGGCGATGGCGGCCCTGTGGGTCGGGGCCGGCCCGGCCGCGGCGGTCGATGGCCAGAAGGTGTTCCTGGACAACTGCGCCGCCTGCCATCGTCCGAACGGCGTGGGCGTGCCCGGCGCGTTCCCCGCCCTGGCGGGCAGCAAGATCGCCACCGGCCACCCCAGGGCGCCGATCGGCCGGGTGCTCAACGGACGAGGGGGCATGCCGGCCTTCAAGACCGAGCTCAGCGACGCCGACATCTCCGCCGTGCTGACCTATGTGCGCAGTTCCTGGGGCAACAAGGCCAAGCCGATCTCGGTGGCCGACGTCGCCCAGGCTCGCGGCGCCGCGGCGCCCAAGGCCAAGGCGCAGCTGCAGGCGCACTGATCAGGAGCGGGGCTTGGCCTTGCCGAGGTCGTTCGGGCAGCCCTGGGCGACCAGATCGGTCTTGGGTCCCTCGACCTTGTAGACCTCATAGGTCGCCGCCGGCCCGCCCTCGGCCCCGCGTGGGATGGTGGGCAAGGTCGTGACACGATCGAAGCAGGTGAGCAGGTCGTCGACCTCGAGCCGGCGGCCCAGATCGACGATCAGGCCTGGCTTGCCGAGGTCCGGGCGCGGGGCGGGATCGCCGTAGCGCGACCGCTCGATGACCTGGAGCATGGGGGCGCGGATCACCCCGGTGGTTTCGAGCTGGGCATAGGCGCCATAGCTGACGGTGCCGACCCAGGCCGCGCCGTTCTTCACCCGGGCGGCCTCGACCCGCTCGGCGAACTGCGGCCAGCCGCGCAGGGGCAGGACGGGATCCCAGCGGCCGATGGCCTTCTTCCCGGCCGTCGCGCCGTAGATCAGGGTCGCGGCGGAGAGCGCCAGCCACAGGCCGATGGCGAAGGCGCGCAGGATGCGGGCGGTGCGCCCGCTGTCGACGCGCTCCACCGCGACGGCCGCCAGGATCACCAGGCCGCAGAACAGCGGGATCGGCCAGTGCGCCTGGACCCGGTCGTGCAGGGCGTGGAGCGCCAGATAGGCGGCGAACGGGACGCCGGTGGCGAGCGGCAGGAACAGGTGCGGCACGGTCTCGTCGGCGCGCTCTCGCCAGGCCTGGACGGCGCCCCGGCCCGCGAACACCGCGATCACCGGGTTCAGCAGGAAGAACTGGGTGATTAGCAGATCGGCGAGGTGGGTCGGCTTCAGGGCGTGCGGCGCGACGCGCCCGAACTGTTTGATGAAGGTCAGCCAGCCGTGGGTGGCGTTCCAGTAGACATTGGTCGCGAACACCGCCGCGGCGACCGCCACGGCCAGCCAAGGCCAGGGCGTGGCCAGCATGCGCCTCGCCCTTGGGACCAGCAGCATCCACAGCAGCACCCCGGGCGCGAGGAACAGGGCGGAGTATTTCGAGACGCAGGCGAGGCCTGCCGTAAGCCCGGCCAGCAGCCAGAGCCGCGGCGACCCTCCCGCCCAGATGCGGCCCAGCACCCAGAGCGTCAGCACCCAGAAGAACACCGCCGGAGCGTCCGGCGTGGCCAGGATGCCGCCGACGCCGACGGTGATGGTGGCGTTGTACCAGAAGGCGGCGCGCAGGCCCGTGGCGCGGTTCGCGCCCAGGGCCAGGGTCAGGTCCGCCACCAGCCAGGTCGCGACGCCGGTGGCGACCACCGGCAGCAGACGCACGCACATCGGATTGTCGCCACAGAGGCCGACGCCC
>CAMFHW010000483.1 GCA_945952175.1 uncultured Phenylobacterium sp.
CTGTGCGGCCGCCGAGCGGCTGTTTGCGGAAAAGGGCCCCGACGCGGTGACCATGCGCCAGCTCGCCGCCGAGCTGGGGGTCTCGCCCATGACGCCCTACCGCTATTTCCAGGACAAGGACGACATCCTGGCCGCCGTGCGCACCAACGGCTTCAACAAGTTCGCCGAGGCGCTGGAGGCCGCGCGGGCCAACGCCAGGAGCGCCCGGGCCAAGGGCGCGGCCGTGGGCGACGCCTACGTGCGCTTCGCCTTCGAGCACCCGCACACCTACAAGCTGATGTTCGACCTGAACCAGCCGCATGAGGACGACTATCCCGAGCTGGTGGCCGCCGCGCGCCGGGCCCATACGACCCAGACCGCCTATGTGAAGGAGCTGGTCAACGCGGGCGTGCTGGCCGGCGATCCCGGCGAGATCGGCCGGATGTTCTGGGCCGCGACCCATGGGGCGGTGACGCTGGAGCTGTCCGGCAAGCTGCCGCACGGCGCGGCGCGGGTGGTGAACCAGCAGCTCGGCCACGCGCTCGCCAAGGGCCTTCGCCCCGACAAGTGATCGCCGCTTGACGACCCTCGCGGCAAGCCGCCCAGTCTCGCCTCAAAATCCAGGGAGAACGGGCGTGGCGGAGATCAAACCCTTCGAGGTGGCGTGGCGCGAGGACGCGGTCCAGGCGGTGCTGGACCAGGTGCGCGCCTATCCGTGGCCGCCACAGCCGGACGTGCCGGACGGTTGGGCCTATGGCTGCGACGGCGCCTATCTGAAGGGGCTCTGCGAACACTGGACCGAGCGTTACGACTGGCGCGCGGCCATGGCCGACCTGAACCGGTTCCCGCAGTTCACCGCCAGGGTCGAGGACTTCGACCTGCACTTCCTGCACGTGGTCGGCGAGGCCGGCGGCAAGCGGCCGCTCCTGATCACCCACGGCTGGCCGGGCTCGCACTACGAGCTCTGGGGCGCGATCGAGAAGCTCGCCTATCCCTCGCGGTTCGGCGGCCAGGCCTCGGACGCCTTCGATCTGGTGATCCCCTCCCTGCCCGGCTTCGGCTTCTCGTCCAAGCCGACGCGTCCGGTGGGCCAGCGGACCACGGCGCGGCTGTTCAACACCCTGATGACGCAGGTGCTGGGCTATCCGACCTACCTCGCCCAGGGCGGGGACTGGGGGGCCCTGGTGACCTCCTGGCTCGGCCATGACCATGGCGCCTCGGTGCGCGCCATCCACCTGAACATGCTGGGCTTCCGTCCGCACGGCGGGCCGGCCAGCCCCGACGAGGTCGCCTGGATGACCAAGCAGGGCATGATGATGGACGTGATGGGGGCCTATTTCCGCCTGCAGGCGTCGAAGCCGCAGTCCCTGGCCTGGATGGGTGCGGGCAATCCGGTAGGCCAGGCCGCCTGGATCGCCGAGCGGTTCCACGACTGGTCGGACCTGTCGACGAAGTCGATGGACGAGGCCCATCCCAAGGACCGGCTGCTGACCAACATCATGATCTATGTGATGACCGACAGCTTCGCGACCGGCGCCTGGTACTATCGCGGCCTGCTCGAAGAGGGCGGGGTGAACTTCAAGGAGGGCGAGCGTTGCGAGACGCCGACCGCCTTCGCCAACTTCCCCGGCGAGCCGCTCTATTCCGCGCCGCCCCGGTCCTATGCGGAACGGGCCTACAGGATCGTGCGCTGGACGGAGCAGCCGCGGGGCGGCCATTTCGCGGCGATGGAAGAGCCGGAACTCTATGTCGAGGACGTGCGCGACTGGGGCCGCGGCGCCTAGGCTCGCTTGCGCTTCTGGGCCGCCAGCCAGCGCGCGGCCTGGCCGTCGGATCTCAGGCGTACGACCTTGAGGCCCGGGAAGGCGGCGAGCATGGCCGGATAGGCCCGGTGCTTCTCCAGGCTGGAGCGCCAGGCGTGGCGGACGCCGGCCCAGAGCATGGCCGCGCTCTGGCTGGCATGGCCGTGCCGGCGGCGCGCCTGCAGACGGCGCATCTCGCGCTTCAGCACCCGGGCGACGGTGAGCCAGGCCGGCAGGTCGAGCCAGACCGCCAGTTCGGCGCGCGCCCAGACCCGTTCGCGCTCGTCGTCGAAATTGCCGTCGATGACCCAGGCGTCCCGCGAGATCTCGCCGTCGAGCCAGGCCCGCAGCTCCGCGCGCGGCCGCGGCGCGCCGTCCTGGGTGCGCAGCGCCCGATAGGCTGGGACATAGGGCAGGCGCCAGCGGGTGGCGAGCGCCTCGGCGAGCCGGGACTTGCCGGACCCGCCCGCGCCGAGCACCAGGACCCGCGCCACCCGCGCCTCGCTCGACGCCACCCTATCGCCTCCCTGCCCGCTCAAGGCCTAGCCTATTCCAACCGGGCGCCCTAGACGCGCAAGACCCTTCGCCTACGAGGACGCAACATCATGGCGCGTTACGATTTCGCCTCCGACAACACCGCGCCGGCGGCCCCGGAGGCGATGGCCGCCCTGGTGGCCGCCAACGGGGAAGGCTTCACCTCGGGCTACGGCTCCGACCAGGTGACCCGGCGCGCCGCCGACGCCGTCCGAGCCCTGCTGGACGCCGACGCCGAGGTGCGGTTCGTGGCCTCCGGCACGGCGGCCAACGCCATCTCGCTGGCGACCCTGTGCCGGCCGTTCGAGGCGGTGCTGGCGCACGAGCACGCCCATGTCTGCACCGACGAGACCGGGGCGCCCGGCTTCTTCGGCCACGGCCTCGGCCTGGTGCGGCTGCCGGGCGCCTCGGGGCGGATCGAAGCGAGCAGTCTCGCCGAGCCCCTCGCCGCGCCAGACCAGGCCCACTGGCAGTCGCCGGCCGCGCTGTCGGTCACCAACGCCACCGAATACGGCACGGTCTATACCGCCGACGCGATCGCCGCCCTGACCGGGCCGGTGAAGGCCAAGGGCTACGGCGTCCACCTCGACGGCGCGCGCCTGGCCAACGCGGCGGCGGCCGGGTTCGACCTCAAGGCCATCAAGCGGCTCGGTGTCGACATCCTGGTGATCGGCGGCACCAAGGCCGGGATGAGCCCGACCGAGGCGGTGGTCCTGCTCGACAAGGGCCTGGCGCGCAGGTTCGACGCGCGACTGAAGCAGTCCGGCCAGCTGCCCTCCAAGGGCCGGTTCTATGCGGCGCCCTTCATCGGCATGCTGGAGGACGGCGCCATCCTGCGCCACGCGGCTCACGCCAACGCCATGGCCAAGCGGCTGGCGGCCCTGTCGCCGCTCAGGGTGGCTCATCCGGTCGAGGCCAATGCGGTGTTCGTCGAGATGGACGAGCCGACCCTGCAGCGGCTGCACAAGGCCGGGTGGTTCGTCTACCGCTTCCTCGACGGCTCGGTCCGCTTCATGTGCTCCTGGGCCACGACGGCGAACGCGGTCGACGAGCTCGGCGAAACGCTGCGGAAACTCGTCTGAGGCATTTTTGGCACGGTTTTCATAAGATTCATTGCCGAGGAACAATCGATTCGTGTCCCACGGAGCTCACTTCAGAGCTTTGTTGCAAACTCCATGTCACGATTGACGCAATTTGGGCAAAATCGATTTGCCCGCGTGACAGCGTCATGACAGTTTCCGCCCCCGCTGTAACGTCAGGTA
>CAMFHW010000484.1 GCA_945952175.1 uncultured Phenylobacterium sp.
CGCCAGTCGAGCCGGGTGGCCATGACGATCATGGCCAGGACCAGCTCCACCGCCGTCGGGCCGAGATTGAACACCACGCTGCGGATCAGGAAGTCGGTGGAGCGTGAGCCCCGGTCGATGATCCGCGCCAGCGTTCCGGTCTGCTTGGACTGGTGGAAGTCGAGCGACAGGCTGAGCGTATGGGCGAAGGTCTCGGTCGCCGCCTTGGCCATGGTCGCCTGGGACACCGAGGTGAAGACCGCGTCGCGGGCGTTGGGCGCCGCCGCCGCGACCGTGCGCAGGGCCGCGAAGCCCAGGGCGAGGCCCACGAAGCCCGCGCCCATCCGCACGCCCTCGCCGGCCGCCGGCGAGAGCGTGTTGATCGCCTCGCCCAGCATGACCGGCGCCCAGACGCCGGCCAACTTGCCGGCGAACACCAGGAGCAAAGCGGCCGGGATTCGCCAGGCCAGGCCCGGCGCGCCGGAGCGCATCACCAGCCGGCCGAGGTCGGCCATCGATCGCCAGAAGTCGAACTTGACCGCGGGGGCCGCGACGGCCCCGGGGGTTCCGAAGCGCCTCACGGCGCCGGCGTCATGGAAGGTCACGGCTCGCGAGGCCTCCATCGACGGCGGACTGGCGGATGACGAGGGTAGTCTGCACCCCGCCGCCGGGGGTCATCCAGTCCACCCGCAGGCCCGCCGGAACCGGCGTGGCGCGGAACGGGCCGGAGGTGAGCGGCGCGGCCGGCCGCGCGTCCACGACGATACTCGCATCCACCTGGTCGCCGAACACCTTCAGGCTATGGCTGCCGGGCGCGACCGGTCCGGTCAGCGGAAGGGCGAAGCGGCCGTCCTCCTCCACCCGCCCCTCGCCGAGCTTGTGGCCGTCGATTCGCGCCGAGACGCTCGCCCCGGCTGGGCCGCGGCCGCTGACCACCGCGCCGCCGTCGCGATCGACGTCGAAGGCCGTCAGGCCGGTCTCGGGATCGCGGCTGAGGGTCCGAGCCCCGGCGCCCGCGCGCAACAGCACCCCCTGCCCGTCGGGCGTAACCAGCACATAGCCCTGGGCCTGGACCGTGCGTCCATCGACATTCTGCGAAAGACCATAGATCGCCGCCTCGCTGGAGGCCGGCGTCATCAGGCTCCACCTGCCGTCGCCCTCGGCATGCGCCTGCGTGGCTTGGCCGCCCGGCGTGGCGAGCCGGACGATCGCGTTGGGCGCGGCCGTCCCCGACAGGCGCACCTGCCCGTCCTGGAGTTCGAGGCCCGTCACCTGCGGCGAGGCCACATAGCCGGCCTCCAGCGTGTCGTGCTTGGGCGCCGGCGGCGGGGCGGCGGGCGCGCCCGGCCCGCATCCCACCAGCGCCAGGGCCAGGGCCGCCAGCCCGGCGGCTGCGACGATTGGAAACGGTGCGCGGTCCACGGCTTGGTTGAAACTCCTTAACCCAAATCCTAGCTAATCGAGGCTTGAGCGCGCGCAAGAGCGCAGCCTTGGATTCTCCCGGAGCCATACCATGGGGCAAGCCCCCGCCAACCTCGACTCGGTCTGCGTCTTCTGTGGCGCATCCGACGCCGCCGACCCCGCCTTGCTGACCGCGGCCGCCGATCTCGGCCGCGCGCTCGCCGCCGCGGATCTGAAGCTGATCTATGGCGGCGGCGGCGTCGGGCTGATGGGCGCCTGCGCCGTCGCCGCGCACCAGGCCGGCGGCCGGGTGCTGGGCATCATCCCGCACTTCCTCAAGGAGAAGGAGCGCCGCCTGGACGTGGTGGAGACCATCACGGTCACCTCCATGCACGAGCGCAAGATGATGATGTTCGAGCAGTCCGACGCCTTCGTCGTGCTGCCGGGCGGCATCGGCACCCTGGAAGAGGTGGTCGAACTGCTGTCGTGGCGCCGCCTCGACCTCCACGCCAAGCCGGTGGTGTTCTACAACGCCGACGATTTCTGGGCGCCGCTTTTCGCCCTGTTCCAGCACACGGTCGACCAGAAGCTGACCCCGCCGGACTTCATGAAGAGCTGGATCTCGGTCTCCAGTATCGAGGACGTCGTCCCGGCCCTGACCGCCGGCGCGCCGGCGCCTGCCGTGGCCGAAAGCATGAGCGGCGTGACCTGAGCCGCCTCAGGCCACCCCGTGGTCCGGCACGATCACGACCGGCACGCCCATCAGCCGCCGCATCGGTGCATAGCTGTTGTCCGGCTCTTCAAGGAACGAGCGATCCTCCAGCAGCACCCGCCATTCGGCGGGCGTGAATTTCAGGATGTGGAAATCACTGCGGATCACGTGCGCAGGCTCGGTGGGGGTGGTCATGGCGTCCTCCCTGTTCGACGCCTCCGAGACTGGCCGCCCAATCGGCCGCCCGTGAGTCCGAACCTGGGTTATCGTTGGGCTACGGTGTCGCCTGGATTTCGTGACGCCCGCTACCGCGACAAGGCCGCACACTGGAATGTGAATCGGCCCCGCCGCTGAAACGAGATGTCAGGCCGCCGTCCAGCCCCCGTCGACGGAGATGTTGGCGCCGGTGATCTGGGAGGCCGCGTCCGAGCACAGGAAGACCGCGATGGCGGCGACCTGGTCGACGGTCACGAACTGCTTGGTCGGCTGGGCGTCCAGCAGCACGTCGTTGATCACCTGTTCGCGGGTCAGGCCGCGGGCCTTCATGGTGTCCGGGATCTGGTTCTCGACCAGCGGCGTCCAGACATAGCCAGGGCTGATGCAGTTGGCGGTGACGCCGTGGGTCGCGACCTCCAGGGCCACCGTCTTGGTCAGGCCGACCAGGCCGTGCTTGGCGGTCACATAGGCCGACTTGAACGGCGAGGCGACCAGCGAGTGGGCCGAGGCGGTCGAGATGATCCGCCCCCAGCCGCGCGCGCGCATGCCCGGGATGGCCGCGCGCATGGCGTGGAAGGCCGAGGACATGTTGATGGCGATGATCTGGTCCCACTTGTCGACCGGGAATTCGTCCACCGGCGAGACGAACTGGATGCCGGCGTTGTTGATCAGGATGTCGACCGAGCCGAGCTCCTTCTCCGCCTGCTGCACCATGCCGGCGATCTCGGCGGGTTTGGTCATGTCGGCCGGCGAATAGGTCGCCTTCACCCCGAAATCGGCCTCGATCTTCTTGCGCTCGGTCTCGATGTCCTCCGGCTTGCCGAAGCCGTTGATCTGGACATTGACGCCCTCCGCGGCGAGCGCTCGGGCATAGGCCAGGCCGATGCCGCTGGTGGAGCCGGTGACGACGGCGTTCTTGGACTTCAGGCTCATGGGCGGTCTCCTTTGGCGTGGGCTTGACGGTCGACGATGCGGGAATCGAACACGGTGGTGGCGCCGCGGCGCGCCTTCAGCAGGTCGCCCCTGCGGTCGGCGACCGTGCGGGCGGCGTCGGCCAAGCCGGCGGCCCAGTGCTCCAACATGGTGGCGCGGGAGAATTCGTAGTCCTTGGAATTGCTCTCCCAGACCCGGCTCTCATAGATCAGCTGCACCACCGTCACGGCGTTCTCGCGGGAGAAGGCCTGCAGCACCTCGATCTCCGGATCGTCGGCGAGGTCGGGCGCTGTCTCTTATACACATCTGACGCTGCCGACGACTCCTTACGTGTAG
>CAMFHW010000485.1 GCA_945952175.1 uncultured Phenylobacterium sp.
CAGGAAGGCCGCCTCGCCCGAGCCGTCGTCCGCCGCGACCAGGGTGAGCGCCACCGCCGCCGGCTTCAGGCCCTCGCCATCATGGGCGACGCGCGGGAAGGCCGCGCACCGGGCGGCGAGGCTCGCGCGGAACGCCGGGGTGAAGGGGTGGCTCATCCCATGGGGCTAGCGCGGATGCGCCGGCGGGGGAAGGCGCACGCCATGGAAAATGTGGACGGGCGTGGGCGACGGCGAAGCCCACAAGATCTGGACCACGAAAAACACGAACGTTCGGCGGCGAGGCCGCGACCAGGGTGGTCGCGCGTCGCGCGGGCGTCAGAGGTGGTGCGTGCAGAAGGCGAGGAGGAGGATGAGGGGGATCGGGACGCCGATGGCCCAGAGGATGATGGAGCGCATGGAGACGGTGCCTTGTGGTTTGTTCGGCTGAGCAAACGCGGGGCGCAGAGCGCCGTTCCGGGTCGCAGGGGGAGGCCTATTTCGGGGACAGGTTGATCAATTCTCCATTCCATCGGGATGCCGGCGGAGGGAAAGACCAACGAATTGATCAACCTGTCCCCGAAATAGGAGGCGGCGCGGGTGGTTGACGGGCGGCGGGGTTCACGCACCATCGCGGCATGATCCGGACGGTGATCCTGTGGGGGCTGGTGCTGGCCGGCGGGGCGCTGGCCCTGCAGTGGCTGGAATACCAGTACCTGGTGCGGGCCTTCTCGCGGGACATCTATGTGGCGGTGATCGGCGTGCTGTTCGCGGCGGGTGGCGTGTGGGTCGGATGGCGGCTGACCACGCGGCCCGCGTCGGCGGGGTTCGAGCTGAACGCCCGGGCGCGCGACAGCCTGGGCCTGACTGGCCAGGAGATGCGGGTGCTGGAGAAGCTGGCGGCCGGACAGTCCAACAAGGAGATCGCCCGCGCGCTCGGCCTGTCGCCCAATACCGTCAAGACCCACCTGGCCAACCTGTTCGCCAAGCTGGAGGTGCGCCGCCGCACCCAGGCGATCGGAAAGGCGCGCGAGCTGCGCCTCATTCCATGACAAGGCGCCGAACGGGTGGAGGCGTCGATCTCACCCTTTCGGGCGATGGCGCCCGACGGTCCGCGGCGGCAGGCTCGGCGCCACATTCCTCGCGGAGGGGCGCATGACCCGCATCATCCTCACCTATGGCCTGATCTCGGGCCTCGTCGTCATCCTGGGCAGCATCGGCGCCATCGTGCTGCACGCCTCCAGCCTGTGGCTGGGCTATCTGATCATGCTGGTGGCATTGTCCTCGATCCTGGTGGGCGTGCGCCAGCATCGCGACGGGGCGCTAGGCGGGGTGATCGGTTTCTGGCGCGCGCTCGGCATGGGGCTCGCGATCGCGGTGGTCGCCTCGCTGGTCTATGTGGCGATCTGGGAGGTCTATCTGGCCGCGACCCAGTACGACTTCATGGACAAGTATGTGGCGGGCATCCTGCGCGCCAAGCGGGCGGCGGGGGTGAGCGGGGCGGCCTATGCGAAGGTCGTGGCGGAGATGGAGACCATGAAGGCGCAGTATGCGAACCCGCTCTATCGGCTGCCGATGACCTTCCTGGAAATCTTCCCGGTGGGGCTGCTGGTGGCCCTGGTCTCGGCGGCGCTGCTGCGCAATCCGCGGTTTCTGCCGGCGCGGGGTTAGCCCCTCCGCTCGTGCCGGCGAGTGGCGGGATCCAGATCGGAAGGCTCCGCGTATCCACAATTTGAACCACGAAGCACACAAAGGACACGAAGGCGGCCGTGCCGCCTCTTGGTGTCCTTCGTGCCCTTTGTGGTGAAATGAACGGCCTTCGGCCTGATCGCGGCACTATGCGATCTGGGTCCCGGCATTCGCCGGGATGAGCGGTTGGGGGCTACCGCTGACCGGCGCCGATGACTTTCAGGGGGGCGCCGCCGGATTGCTGGGCGATACGGACGGCGTCGGCGGCGCGGGGCCTGGCGATGACCGGGCCGTAGCGGGGCGGGGCCGCGGCGGCCTGGGCGGGGTCGGGCACGAACTGGCGGGCGTCGGCCAGCTCGTCGGGGCTCATGGCCTTGGCGAGGGTGGCGAGGCCGTCCTCGGCCTTGGCGCGGGCGGCCGGCTCGGCCTCCGGATTGGCGGCGGCGAAGGCGGTCCAGACATAGGCCTCGACCAGGTTCTTCGGGGCGAGCTTGCCCTCGGCATAGACGCGGCCGAGTTCGAGCTGCGCGTCGGGCGAGCCGGCGTCGGCCTCGGCGTGCAGGCCGATCACGATCTGCTGCTCGGGCGTGGGCGCGGCGACGATCCAGGGCAGGCCGGGCGGCGGCCCGCCCTTGCCCTTGAACGGGCCGGAATAGGGATCGACGTGCAGGTGGGCGCCCTGGCTGCCGTAGGCGCCTTCGGCGAAAATGGTGCGGAAAGGCGCGCCGGCGCTGCGCAGGCGGGCCGCGGCCTGCCAGGGGGTGAGCCCCGCGACCACCACGTCATAGGCGCCGGGCGAGCCGGGCGCACCCACGGTGTGGCGGGAGACGGCGCCGACCGGAACGGTCAGGGCGCCCTCGGCGAGGAGCTGGTCCTCGCGGGCCGGGGTGTGATAGCCACCGGTAATCCGCCAGCTCGTGTGGACGAAAACCTGGTCCATGGTGGCGCGGAAACGGGTGTGGGTGTCGTCCTGGGCGCGGGCGGCGCCGGCCATGGCGACGAGGGCGAGGCTGACGCCCAGCGCTGTCCTGAAGCTCACCGGCCCTTCCCCCAAGCCGTCGGAATAGGCCGGCAGAATAGGCCGATCGCCGGTTTCGGAAAAGCTACCGCACCCTGGGGGCGAGCAACTGCCGCGAAGGTCTATTTCGGGGACAGGTTGATCAATTCATGGAACGCGGTGCGCACGGATGCGCCCTGGACGGAATTGATCAACCTGTCCCCGAAATAGGTGGGCTAGGCCGGACCGTAGCCGAGGTCGGCGAGGAAGTCGCCGAACAGGTCGATCCAGCGGTCCACCGGCTGGTCCTGGCGCACCATGCCGAAGCCGTGCTGGCCGCGGCGGAAGATGTGCAGCTCGGCCGGGCGGTCGGCGTCGGACCAGTCGCACCACATCTGCTCGACCACGCGGAACAGCAGGCGGTCGTCCTGGGCGATGGCGGTGAACAGCGGTGGGGCGTCGGCGGGCACCGGGCGGCCCTGGGACTCGCCGCCATAGATCGGCGCGACGAAGGCGAGCGGAGGGGCCTGCGGGTCCATGGCGATGTCGGCGGTCAGGAAGGCGCCGGCCGAGAAGCCGATCATGCCGACCTTGTCCGGCTGGACGCCGAACTCGGCGGCGCGGGCGCGGACCAGGGCGATCGCGGCGCGGCCGTCCTCGGCGGCCACCTCGCGGGCGTGGCGATAGGCCGGGGTGTCGACCAGCTCCTTGAAGGCGCGGGGGGCCTTGGCGCCGGGGAGGGGGGCCGCGAGGCGCTGGCCTTCCTCCATGCTGCGGGCCTGGAACTCGGCCGGATCGGCGGGGGCGCCCATGACCCGGTACTTGAGGCGGAAGGCGGTGTAGCCGCGCTCGGCCAGCCACTTGGCGACGTCGACGCCCTCGTGCTGCCAGGCCAGGATGCGCCAGCCGCCGCC
>CAMFHW010000486.1 GCA_945952175.1 uncultured Phenylobacterium sp.
GGCCGGGGTCTCGCCGAGCTTCCGGGTGATGGACGATGCGGCTTCCGCCGCCGTGGCCGACGCGGCGCGCAAGGCGGTGGCCCGCCATGCGCTGGCGGGCGAGGGGGTCGTCGCCGAGGCCTATGGCCGCTTCTCGGTGGCGCTCGATTTCCAGAGCTTCCATGCCATGTTCGCCGCCTTCGAGGGCCAGCGCGGCAAGCTCAAGGCCTGGCTCGACCGCAGCGGCGGCCTGCCCGGCGCGCGGGCCGACGTCTGGCGCGTCTGCGGCTTCGACGGCGAGGTCGACCCGCAGGAGATCGAGGACGAGGCCCTGGCCGGCTTCGACGCGCGGACCTGGGCCGCCTGCGCCCAGGTGCTGGACCAGGGCGGCAAGGCCGACCAGACCAATGCCGGCAAGCTGCGCGCGGCGATGGCCGCGCCCGGGCTCGACGCCGCCCTGCGCGCCCTGTTCACCGAGAACGGCGAGGGCACGCCCGCGACCTGGGTGGCCAAGACCTCGGGCTTCAAGGCCGACGAGGGCCTGCGCATGGCCCTGCTGTCCGAACAGGACCGGCTGGCCGAACTGCGCGACCGGCGCCGCGCCGCCAATGTGGCCTGGGACACGGTCTATGCTCTGGTCCTGGCCGACGCCTACCTGACGGCCTACGCCATCGAGAAGGGCGCGGCCGGCGCGCTCGACTTCGCCGACCTGATCGAGAAGACCGTGGAGCTCACGGCCCGCGCGCCCCTGGCCGCCTGGGTGCTCTACAAGCTGGACGGCGGCATCGCGCACATGCTGGTCGACGAAGCGCAGGACACCGCGCCGGAGCAGTGGGAGATCGTCCGCGCCCTGGCCGGAGAGTTCTTCTCCGGCGCCGGCCTGCCGGTCCATGCCGGCAAGCTGGACCGCAACATGTTCGTGGTCGGCGACCAGAAGCAGTCGATCTATTCGTTCCAGGGCGCCGCGCCGGAGATCCTGATCGAGGAGTTCCGCTACCATCACGCCCGCGCCGCCGGGATCGGCCATGCCTTCGAGCGGGTGGACCTGCTGACCTCCTGGCGCTCGACGCCCCAGGTGCTGGACTTCGTGGACGCCACCTTCGCGCCGGCCGAACTGGCGGCGGCGATCCAGCCGCGGCTGGGCGAGGGCGCCGAGGTCGAGCCCGTTCGCCACGCCGCCCAGCGCGCCGAGGCGGGCTGTATCGACCTCTGGCCGCTGGAAGCCGAGGTGAAGGGCGACGAGCGGCTGGCCTGGGACGCGCCGCTGGACACGCCGACCGAGCATTCCGCCAACCGCCGCCTGGCCGAGCGGATCGCCGGCGAGATCAAAGCTCTGATCGCTCGGGGCGATACGGTCTACGAGAAGGGTGTGGCGCGCCCGGCGCGCGCTGGCGATGTGCTCATCCTGGTACGTCGCCGTCGGGCGCTGTTCGAAGAGATCCTGCGGGCCCTGAAGCGGCGGGAGATCCCGGTAGCCGGGGCTGACCGCCTGGCGCTCTCCGAGCACATCCTGTTCGACGACCTGCTGGCGCTCGCGCGGTTCTGCCTGTTTCCTCGCGACGAGCTGACCCTGGCGGCGGTGCTGAAGAGCCCGTTCTGCGGGCTCGACGACGACAGCCTCTACGCCCTGGCTCACGGGCGGAAGGACGAGAACCTGTGGGACCGTCTGGTGGCGCGGTCCGGCGAGCGGTCGGACTGGACCGCGGCGCTCGACCTGCTCACCCGGGCGCGGGCGGACGCGGCGGGCCGGCGGCCCTTCGAGTTCTATTCCCACGTCCTGGGCTTCCGCGACCCTGACGGGCGCACCATGCGCGCGCGGCTGTTCCACCGGCTGGGCGCCGAGGCGGAGGACGCTCTGGACGAGTTCCTGGCCCAGGTGATCGCCGCCGAGGGCCGGGGCGTCGAGGACCTGGAAAGCCTGGCCGCCGCCCTGGTCAGCCTCGACATCACCGTGAAGCGCGAGCTGGAGTCCGGCCGCGACGAGGTGCGGGTGATGACCGCCCATGGGGCGAAGGGCCTGGAGGCGCCGATCGTCTTCCTGCCGGAGACCACGCTCAGCCGCACCGCGCGAGGCTCGCCCCTGCTGGAGACGGCCGAGGGCGGCTTCCTGTGGTCAGCCTCGCAGAAGGCCGACTGCGAGGCCTCGGCGGCGGCCCGGACCCGGCGGGCGGAGAAGGAGGAGGCCGAGGCCTTCCGCCTGCTCTATGTGGCCCTGACCCGGGCGCGGGACCGGCTGGTGCTGTGCGGACGGATCTCGGCCACCGCCAAGGAAGAGAACCTGGGCGGCTGGTGGGGCGCCCTGCGCGCCGCCTTCGAACATCCCGATATCGCGCCGGATGTGCGCCCGGCGCGGGCCGGCGAGATGGAGTTCCTGCGCTTCGGGCCCGATCCCATGGCTCTGGGTGGCTCGGCGCGCGCGGCGGCGACGGCCGCCGCCGTTCCGGCCTGGGCGAGCCAGGATGCCCGCGCGGAGGCCTATGAGCGCTACGCCTCGCCGTCGGACCTTGGCGAGGACGCGATCGCCCCGGCCGCCTCGCCCCTGGCGGGACCGCGCGGCCTGGGCCGCTTCCGGCGCGGCGACCTGATCCACCGCCTTTTGCAGGTTCTGCCCGATCTGCCGGGCGCGGAGCGCGCCGCCGCAGCCGGCCGCATGCTGGCCCGCGAACGCGACCTGACCGACGAACAGCGCGCCGAGATGATCGCGGCCGCCCTGGGCGTGCTGGGGGACGCCCGGTTCGGCGAGGTGTTCGGTCCCGGCAGCCGCGCCGAGGTGGCCCTGGCCGGGACGGCCGCCGCCCTGCCCCGCGGCCTGGCCATCTCCGGACGGCTCGACCGGCTGGTGGTGCTGCCCGACCGGGTGCTGGTCGCCGACTTCAAGACCAACCGCCCCTCACCCGACCGGATCGAAGACGCCGACCCGGCCTATCTGCGCCAGATGGCCATGTACTGGGCGGTGCTGTCGGAGGTGTTCGAGGGCCGGCCCGTCGAAGCCGCGCTGGTCTGGACCGATGGGCCGAAGCTGATGCCGATCCCAGAAATACTCCTACGACAAACCCTTGCAGAGCTTGGTCGTAACGGTTGATACCAGCATTGAACCCGCCCATATGGCGGATCGAACTTCGCCGGCCGCGCGTTGCGGCGCTGGCGTCATAAGGAGCTTTTCATGAGCACCGTTGCGGTCACCGACGAGTCCTTCGAGAAGGACGTCCTGCAATCCGGCAAGCCGGTCCTGGTCGACTTCTGGGCGGAGTGGTGCGGCCCCTGTAAGCAGATCGCGCCGGCCCTGGAGCAGATCGCCGCCGAGCTCGGCGAGCAGGTCACCGTCGCCAAGCTGAACATCGAAGACTCCCCCACCACGCCATCGCGCTACGGCGTGCGCGGCATCCCCACGATGATGCTGTTCAAGGACGGCCAGATGGCCTCCATGAAGGTGGGCGCCATGCCCAAGGCCAAGATCGTGGAATGGCTGAACGAAGCCGGCGTCTCGTCGGCCTCGGCCGCCTGAGACTGAGTTTCGCCCTCCCCTCACGGGGAGGGCGTTTTCAGGTCGGCCAGGTGTCCGGGCTCATGGCCAGGACCTCGCCGGCGAAGTGCAG
>CAMFHW010000487.1 GCA_945952175.1 uncultured Phenylobacterium sp.
AGAACACCGACCCGGCCCTGGTCACCTTCGAGATGGACATCGGCTGGGTGGCCGCCGCGGGCGTCGACCCGCTGAAGCTGCTCAAGGCTCACAAGGGCCGGTTCAGCATGGCGCACATCAAGGACATCAAGGCCGACACCAAGCCGAACTTCGCCTTCCAGATGGACCCGGCCGAGATCGGTGGCGGCAAGCTCGACTGGAAGGCCCTGCTGCCGGCCGCCTACGCCGCGGGCGTCCGTGGCTTTTTCGTCGAGCAGGAACCGCCCTTCACCCGGCCGCGGATCGAGGCAGCCAAGATCAGCCACGACTACCTGGCGAGCGTCGCCGCATGACGACGACTCCCGTCAGAATGGCCCTGGTCGGCGGTGGTCCCGGCGCCTTCATCGGCCCGGTCCACCGGATGGCCGCCGAGTTGGACGGCCGCATCCGCCTGGTCGCCGGCGCCTTCAGCCATGACCCGGCCCGCAGCGCGGCGGCCGGCGAGGCCTGGGGCGTACGCGCCTATCCCGACGTGGCGACGATGCTGGCGGGCGAGGCCGGCCGCGAGGACGGCGCCGAGCTGGCGGCGATCGTGACGCCGAACCACCTGCATTTCCCGGCCGCCCGCGCGGCGCTGGAAGCCGGCCTGCACGTGATGAGCGACAAGCCCGCCACCCGCGAGCTCGCCGAGGCCAAGGCGCTGGCGGAAGTGGTGCGGCGCACCGGCAGGCTCTACGGCCTGACCCACACCTATACCGGCTATCCGATGGTGCGGGAGGCGCGCGAGATCGTGCGGCGCGGCGACCTGGGGACCGTGCGCAAGGTGGTGGTGGAATATGCCCAGGGCTGGCTGTCGCGGGCGATCGAAGGCTCGGGCGACAAGCAGGCCGGCTGGCGCGCTGATCCGGCCCAGGCGGGCGTCGGCGGCTGCATCGGCGACATCGGCACCCACGCCTTCAACATCGCCGAATTCGTTAGTGGGCGGACGGTTTCGCGCCTCTGCGCCGACCTCGCCGCCGTGGTCCCGGGCCGCACGCTCGACGACGATTGCAACATCCTGCTGCGGTTCGACGGCGGCGCCAGGGGGGTCCTGATCGCCTCTCAAATCTCGGCCGGCGCCCGCAACGGACTGCGCCTGCAGGTCTATGGCGAGAAGGGCGGCCTGAGCTGGAGCCACGAGCGGCCCACCGAGCTGACCGTCGATTGGCTGGATGGTCCCACGCACACCCTGCACGCCGCCTCGCCCTATCTGAGCGCCACGGCGCGGACGGCCTCGCGCCTGCCGCCGGGCCATCCGGAGGGCTTCATCGAGGCCTTCGCCAATCTCTATCGCGACATGGCCGAGGCGATCCGCGCGGGGCGGGCCGACGCCGGCCTGGTGCCCGACATCGCTGCGGGCGTGCGGGGCATGGCCTTCGTCGAGACCGCGGTCGCGGCGAGCCGGGACAATGCGGGCTGGGTCGATTTGGACGGGAGCTTCTGATGAAGACGATCAAGGGGCCGGGAATCTTCCTGGCGCAATTCATGGGCCAGAAGCCCCCGTTCGACCGGCTGGACACCCTGGCCGAATGGGTCGCGGGGCTCGGCTTCGTGGGCGTGCAACTGCCCACCGGCGACACCGGGCTGTTCGACGTGGTGAAGGGCGCCGAGAGCCAGGCCTATTGCGACGATATCAAGGGGATGCTGGCGGAGAAGGGGGTGCAGATCACCGAGCTCTCCACCCACCTGCAGGGCCAGCTCGTGGCCGTGCATCCGGCCTATGACAGTCTGTTCGACGGCTTCGCGCCGCCGGAGGTGCACGGCAAGCCGGCCGCCCGGCAGGCCTGGGCGGTGGAGCAGGTGAAGGCGGCGGCCAAGGCCAGCCAGCGCCTGGGTCTCACCGCGCACGCCACCTTCTCCGGCGCGCTCGCCTGGCCCTATCTCTATCCCTGGCCGCAGCGCCCGGCGGGCCTGGTGGAAGAGGCCTTCGCGGAGCTGGCGCGCCGGTGGCGGCCGATCCTCGACGCCTTCGACGAGGCCGGGGTCGACGCCTGCTTCGAGATCCATCCCGGCGAGGACCTGCACGACGGCGTGACCTTCGAGCGATTCCTGGAGGGGGTCGGCGGGCATCCGCGCGCCAACCTGCTCTACGACCCCAGCCACTTCGTGCTGCAGCAGCTCGACTACCTGGAGTTCATCGACTTCTACCATTCGCGGATCCGCGCCTTCCACGTGAAGGACGCCGAGTTCCGGCCGACCGGGCGGTCGGGCGTCTATGGCGGCTACCAGGGCTGGGTCGAGCGGCCAGGCCGCTTCCGTTCGCTGGGCGACGGCCAGATCGACTTCCATGCGATCTTCTCGAAGATGGCCCAGTACGACTATCCGGGCTGGGCCGTGATGGAATGGGAGTGCGCGCTGAAGCACCCCTCGGACGGCGCCCGCGAAGGGGCGCCCTTCATCCGCGACCACATCATCCGCGTCACGCCCCACGCCTTCGACGACTTCGCCTCGTCGGGCGTCGACGCGGCGGCGAACCGCAAGCTGCTGGGCATCTGACCATGGCCAACCTCAACACCAAGGCCCGCGCCGAGCGAACCTTCGACGCCATCGTGGTGGGCAGCGGCATGTCCGGCGGCTGGGCGGCCAAGGAGCTGACTGAGCGCGGCCTGAAGACCCTGGTGCTCGAGCGCGGCCCGATGGTGCGCCACATCGTCGACTATCCGACGATGAACACCGCGCCCTGGGAGACCCAGTATCCGCGCGGCCGCCTGCCCGACGCGACGATGAAGGCGCACTATCCGGTGCAGCAGCGCACGGGCTACGCGCTGACAGAGTTCACGCAGCACTTCTTCGTCAAGGACGACGAGGAGCCCTACACCGAGGCCAAGCGCTTCGACTGGATCCGCGGGTATCACGTCGGCGGCCGCTCCCTGCTCTGGGCGCGCCAGTGCTACCGCCACTCCGACCTCGACTTCGAGGCCAACGCCAAGCAGGGGATCGGGGTCGATTGGCCGATCCGCTATGCCGACATCGGCCCCTGGTACGACTATGTGGAGCGCTTCATCGGGGTCAGCGGACAGAACGAGGGCCTCGCCCAGCTGCCCGACGGCCAGTTCCAGCCGCCGATGGAGATGAACTGCGTGGAGCGGGCCTTCAAAGCCAAGGCCGAGGCGCGCTTCCCCGAGCGTCGGGTCACCATCGGCCGCGCCGCCCACCTGACCAAGCCGACCGAGGAGCAGAAGGCGCTGGGCCGGGGTCAGTGCCAGAGCCGCAACATGTGCAGCCGTGGTTGTCCGTTCGGCGCCTATTTCAGCTCCAACTCGGCGACCCTGGTGGCGGCCAACCGCACCAAGCGAATGACCATCCGGCCGAACTCGATCGCCACCACCCTGCTGTACGACGAGAAGCGCCAGCGCGCCGACGGGGTGCGGGTCCTGGATGTCGCGACCGGCAAGGAAGAGGAGTTCTACGCCCCGATCATCTTCCTCAACGCCTCGGCCCTGAACACCGCCTGGATCCTGCTGAACTCGTCCAGCAGCCGCTTCCCGAACGGCTTCGGCAACGCCAGCGACCAGGTCGGCCGCAACATCATGGACCACCATCTGGGCGTGGG
>CAMFHW010000488.1 GCA_945952175.1 uncultured Phenylobacterium sp.
CTGCTGGCCTCGGACCGCCTGGATCTCGTCCTGTGCATGGGGGCCGGGGACGATCCGGCGGCCATCGCGGTCGAGGAGACCCATTGGCTGGGCGAACCCGCCCTGGCGACGGAGGAGGTGCTGCCGGTCGCGGTCCTGGAGCGTCCCTGCCGCTTCCGCGACGCCCTGCTGGCCAGCCTGGAGGCGCGGAACCGGCCCTATCGGATCGTGCTGGAGACCCCGAGCCTGTCGGTGCTGCGCGCGGCGGTGAACGCGGGCCTGGGCCTGAGCTGCCGGACCGATCTCGTGGGCGCGCGGCGGCTGGACTGCGAGGCCGCCGCCCTTCTGCCCAGCCTGCCGAAGGTCGCCTATGTCAGCCACCAGAGGCCCGACGTCCATCCGACGATCCGGCGCTTGGCGGACCTCGTGCGGATGGCGGTGGTCGACGGTTCCGAGGACGCTGGCCTGGATGCGACGGGCTCGGAGCGAAAATCCTCTTAGGATTCAGCGGCTCGGATTTCTGCGCGGACTGCCGACTTCGTGGATATTCGCTGGACGCGGGGAGATTTCGCCCCCAAGCCGCCACGGGTTCCGTCAATGCTTCATGCGCCGGAGCCAGTTGTCCAAGATTCGATCATTGAACATGCTCATTCAATCGGCGGCTCGGCAAATATATACCCCAGGTAGTGATTGCATAAGCGCCGATATTTGACGCGTTGGCGGAGTCTTCGCGACATGAAGGACTCCCCTATAAAAGAACGCACTCAGCGAAACCTTCAAAGCGCGCCCGCGTTCCAGGCGCTATTGAGGGTGCGAAGATGCAGATCGAACGGGAAGCGGCCGAGGCGGGCCTGGACGACGATGAAATGGCCCGCCAGCGAGGGCGTCCGCCCCGTCCGCGCCTGGTCCGCGAAGGGGACGGCGGCGAGGGCGCATCGCAAATCCAGGTACGGGTCCACGACGATATCGCGGCCGTCGAGGCCCTGAGGCGCGACTGGAACGACCTGCTTCAAGCGACGGCCTACGACCATTCCGGCTCGTTGACCCCCGACTATGTCGCGGCGGCATGGCGGGCCATGCCGGCCTCGGCGGATCGAGGCCTGGCCGTCATCGAAGTGCGGCAGGATGGCGAACTCGTCCTGCTCTGGCCGCTGCAGGTCCATCGCGATGGACTGGGACGCTCGGCCACCCATCTCGGCTACGGCGCCAACGAAGACTATGCGGGGCCGATCCTGCGGCGGGATCACCGGTTCGGCCCGGCGCACGAGGCCGGCCTGCGGGCGGCCAAGGGCCTGGCCGACGTGTTGCGCGTCTACAACGTCCGCAACTGGACGCGCGCGGACCGGCTCGGCGGCGAAGCCATCGGCGCTCCGATCGAGGGCTCCACCGAAGCGCGCCTCCTCGCCGGGGACCGGTCGTTCCGGCGGGAGGGAACGGCGCTGTCCCTGGTGGCCAGCACCAGCCTCGAGTCCGACCCGGACCGGTGGCTGCGGGCGACGTCCAAGAGCCTGACCAACTGGCTTCGGACCGCGCGGAAGCGGCTCGCCGAGCGGGGCGAGGTGACGTTCGAGCGATGGTCCGGCCCCGACCGGGGCGCGCGGGCGATCGACTGGATCTTCGAGCAGAAGCGCGCCTGGCTCGAAGGGCGCCGCGATCCGAGCCGTTGGCTACGCCGCGACCAGGGCGAGGCGTTCTTCCGCGCGATGGCGACGCGGCCCGCCGGCGACGGCGTCGATGCGCTGGAGGTCTGGGTGCTGGCGCTCGCCGGCGTCCCCATCGCCGCCTGCGTCCTGGTCAATGGGGACCGGCGAAGCGAATACGTGCTCACGACCTACGATCCCGCCTATCGCGAACTTTCGCCGGGCATGCTGCTCATCCAGGACTGCGCCAGGCTTGCGATGTCGCGCGGCCTGGACCTCGATTTCCGCCTCACCCAGGAAGACTACAAGACGCGCTGGGCCGACCGGGAGGATCGCTACGACACCTTCATCATCGCCTGCACCGCCACCGGTTCGGCCATGGTCGCCGCCGAGCGGATCGAAAAGGCGGTCCGGCGCTTCCGCGCCAAGTGGGGGCCCATTGTAAAGGGGCGCATCGCCCGATGGCGCCGCGGCGAGAGACCGGAAGAAGCCTAGGCCGGCGCGGCGCCCACTTCGCGGCTTGATCGCAGGGCGCCTCCCGCAACCGGTGGGTGCGGCGGCCAGGCGGGTTTTCATCAGCCTCGCGCCGTCTTGGCGAACGCCCCGCGCCCACGGCCGTCGGCCCGCGAGGACGGCGCTGGCGAGATCGCCGATGGGCCTTCGCGCCCGCATCCCGGCGACGGGGTCCTTCAGCCGACGGAAGATCTCATCCTGGGAGTATGTCGCGCTGTTGGCGCTCGAGCGGCCTAGCCGTGGCGATTCCAAGTAACGTTGTTCTCAAGGAAGGACTCGAGGGTGCGACATCTGCGACATCCTGTCGCAACCCAGCCATCTGCAAGCCGGTGAGACCTGCGGAATCTCCAAACACCCTGTTCTGCGAAGTATTCGCTACAGGATTAACCAACCACTTCACGTTCGCTTAAGGGGTGGCGGCGTAGAGGGCGATCCATGCCGACCCAATTCAGGGTGGAATAGCTGGAGCGCCCGCGTGCCGCGGACCGAACCCAAGCCTCGCCAAGTCTCGCTGTCGGGCGACCTGACTCTGCGGGGTGTCGGCGAGGCCCACGCCACCCTCTCGGCCGCGCTCGCGAAACATCCTTCGGTAGTGCTGGCCATCGACCCGGCCTCGCCCGTCGATCTCACCTTCGTCCAGCTCCTCTACTCTGCGCGGAAGTCCGCGGCGGAGGCGGGGGGCGACATCTCTCTCGCCGCGCCTGCGAGCGAGGGCCTGCTGGAAGTGCTGCGCCGCGGCGGCTTCCTGGCGGGCGAGGCGGCGCGATCCTTTTGGCTTCACGACGTCGAGGCGGCGCAATGACTTCCATTCTCACGGTCGATGACTCCGCGTCGATCCGGCAGGCGATCCGCATCGCCCTGGCGGGCGAGGGCTATTCCGTCGTCGAGGCCGGCGACGGCGCCGAGGGCCTGGCCAAGGCCGACGCAGGATCCTTCGCCCTGATCATCACCGACCTGAATATGCCGGTGATGGACGGCCTGACCATGATCCGCCAGCTGCGCGCCAAGCCGGCGCATGCGGGGGTGCCGATCCTGTTCCTGACCACTGAGAGCGACGCCGAGATCAAGGCCCAGGCCAAGGCGGCCGGGGCGACGGGATGGCTCACCAAGCCCTTCGATCCGGAACAGCTGGTCCGGATCGTCCGGAAGGTCCTGGCGTCGTGAGCGAGGCCGATCCGGTAGAGACCTTCCGCCAGGAGGCGCAGGACCTGCTGGAGCAGATCGAGCAGGGGCTGCTCGACCTCGCCCATCGCCCTGGCGACAAGAGCCTCATCGACGCCGTGTTCCGCGGGCTGCACACGCTCAAGGGTTCCGGGGCGATGTTCGGCTTCGACGCGCTCGCCGCCTTCACCCATCACTGCGAAACGGCCTTCGACCAGGTTCGCAAGGGGCAGGCGCCGGCGACGCCGGAACTGGTGGCCGCCGTGCTTGCC
>CAMFHW010000489.1 GCA_945952175.1 uncultured Phenylobacterium sp.
ATCCTGGCCACCAACACCTCGGGCCTGAACATCGACGAGATCGCCTCGGTGACCAAGCGTCCGGAGAGCGTGATCGGCCTGCACTTCTTCTCGCCGGCCAATGTCATGAAGCTGCTGGAGATCGTCCGCGCCGACCACACCTCGGCCTCGGTGATCGCCACCTCGATGAAGCTCGCCAAGCAGATCGGCAAGGTGGCCGTGCTGGTCGGGGTCTGCCCCGGCTTCGTCGGCAACCGCATCCTCGGCCAGCGCCAGCGCGAAGCCCAGAAGCTGGTCATGGAAGGCGCGATGCCCTGGGACGTGGACCGCGTGCTCTACGACTTCGGCTTCCCGATGGGCCCGTTCGCCATGAGCGACCTGGCCGGCCTGGACATCGGGTGGGTGAAGGAGAAGTCGAACGGCGAAAGCATTCGCGACGTGCTCTGCGAAGCCGACCGCCGCGGCCAGAAGACCGGCGCGGGCTACTATGACTACGACGAGAACCGCGTCGCCAAGCCGAGCCCCTTCACCGAGAAGGTGATCAACGACTTCATCGTCAAGACCGGCGCCAATCCGCGCAAGGTGAGCGACGAGGAGATCCTCGAACGGGCCATCTATCCGATGATCAACGAGGGCCTGAAGATCCTCGAGGAGAAGAAGGCCATCCGCGCCTCCGACATCGATGTGGTCTGGCAGAACGGCTATGGCTGGCCGGTCTATCGCGGCGGCCCGATGTGGTACGGCGACCAGATCGGCCCGGCCAAGGTCCTGGAGAAGATGAAGGAATTCCAGGCCAAGATGGGCGACCAGTTCAAGCCGGCGGCCCTGCTGGAGAAGGTGGTGGCCGAGGGCAAGACCTTCGGTTCGCTCTGAGCCGACCCAGACTGCAAAATCCCCCTGGAGACGCTATATCCAGGGGGATTTTTTCCGACACTCGACATTCCGTTCGTTCAAATTCGTTCAACCTCCCACGAACCAAGGACTGACCCCCTATGCGTGAAGCCGTCATCGTCTCCACCGCCCGCACGCCGATCGGCAAGGCCTATCGCGGCGCGTTCAACAACACCTCGGGCGCCGAGCTCGGCGGCCACGTGATCGCCCAGGCGATCGCCCGCGCCGGCATCGACCCAGCCACCGTCGACGACGTGGTGATGGGCGCGGCCCTGCAGCAGGGTTCGACCGGCAACAACATCGCCCGCCAGGCCGCCCTGCGCGCCGGCCTGCCGAACACCGTCTCGGGCATGACGCTCGACCGCCAGTGCTCCTCGGGCCTGATGGGCATCGCCACGGCCGCCAAGTACATCATCAACGACGGCGCCAATGTCGCGGTCGGCGGCGGGCTGGAGAGCATCTCGCTCGTCCAGAACGACAAGATGAACCGCTACCGCACCTCGGATAAGTGGCTGAACGAGCACGTGCCCGAGATCCACACCTCGATGATCGAGACCGCCGAGATCGTGGCCGAGCGCTACAATGTCAGCCGCGAGTACCAGGACGAGTACGCCCTGATCAGCCAGCAGCGCACCGCCCAGGCCCAGGCCGAAGGCCGGTTCACCGCCGAGATCGCGCCGCTGACCTCGACCATGCTGGTGCAGAACAAGGAGACCGGCGAGTTCTCCGAGAAGGAAGTGACGCTGACCCTCGACGAGGGCAACCGTCCGCAGACCACCCTGGCCGACCTGCAGAAGCTCAGCCCCGTGTTCAAGGGCGGGAACATCATCAAGGAAGGCAAGTACGTCACGGCCGGCAACGCCAGCCAGCTGTCGGACGGCGCGGCCGCCGTGGTGCTGATGGAAGCCAAGGAAGCCGCCCGCCTCGGCCTGACCCCGCTGGGCGCCTATCGCGGCATGGCCGTGGCCGGCTGCGGCCCGGAAGAAATGGGCATCGGCCCGGTGTTCGCGATCCCGAAGCTCCTGGAGCGCAACGGCCTGAAGATCGACGACATCGACATGTGGGAGCTGAACGAGGCCTTCGCCTCGCAGTGCCTGTACTGCCGTGACCAGCTCGGCATCGATCCGGAGAAGTACAACGTCTCCGGCGGCGCCATCTCGATCGGCCACCCCTACGGCATGACCGGCGCCCGCGCGACCGGCCACATCCTGCACGAGGGCAAGCGTCGCGGCGCCAAGTACGGCGTGGTCACCATGTGCGTCGGCGGCGGCATGGGCGCGGCCGGCCTGTTCGAGATCTTCTAGGAAGACTTCCTCCCCCGCATCGCGGGGGAGGAAGGCTTAAGCCTCGACGAAGGGCCGTCCGCGCTGGCGGCCTTTTTCGTTTTTGCCCTCCCCCCCGCAAGCGGGGGCGAGGACGCCCGGGGCTACGACCTCCTGATCATGTGCGACGGCCCGGTCGGCGGCGCCCCGGTGCGCTTGCGGGTTTCGCGGTAGCGTCCGTCCGAGGAGGCCCTCCTTTCCAGACGTCATCGCCGACCTTGTGCCGGCGACCCATACGCGTCCGAGGTTCAGGCAAATCTCCCCGCGCGGAGATCATGGGTGGCCGGGACAAGCCCGGCCATGACGAGCGGAAGGCGGATGGCGCCGCTCGCCAGGAACCAAGCCTCGCCACACCGGTTTCCTCGGCAACGCTAGGAGGCCGCCATGGACGTCGAGGGCATCAAGTCGAACCTGACCGGCGCATTCCAGGACTTCACCAATGCGCGGGGCCGCTCGGCGCGGCATGTGGCGATCGGGGTGGCGATCACGGCGGGCGCCGTGCTGGCCTCGGCCCTGATCGCGCGGGCCAATGCGCCGACGCCGGACAATCCGCAGGTGAAGGCCGACTATGACGCGCTGGAGCCGACGCCGCTGCAGCCGCCGCGCGCGGCGTTCGGCCTGGTCTGGCCACCGCTGTTCATGGCCCTGACCCTGTCGGGCCTGCGGATCTGGAACGCGCCGAAGAGCCCGGCGAGGACCCAGGCCCTGACCCTGTGGGGCGCGGCCCAGGGGCTGAACGCGCTGTGGATGGCGCTGGGGCCGCGCCGGCTGGGCGGCCAGCTCGCCACGGCGGTGGCCTCGCTGGGAACCTCGGCGGCCTATGCCTGGCGGGCGCGGAAGGTGGATGCGCCGGCGGCGGGCATGGTGGCGCCCTATGTGGGCTGGATCGGCTTCGCCAACGTGCTGACCGAGGAACTGTGGCGGAAGAACACGCCCAAGCCGACGATCCACTAGGGCGCTTCTCGCGACCGCGAAAAACACGAAAAGCACGAACGGGAGCCAGGCATCCCTCCCCCCGCTCGTCCCGGCGAACGCCGGGATCCAGATCCGAAGCCTCGGCGCTCGTAGGTTTTGAACCACGAAGGCACGGAGAACACGAAGGACACGAAGGGGCGGAGGTGACCTTCGTGTTCTTCGTGTTCTTCGTGTTCTTCGTGAGCTTCGTGGTGGAATGGATCGGCCTTCGGCCAGGAGCTCGAAGCCATATGATCTGGGTCCCGGCGTTCGCCGGGATGAGCGGGGAGGGGGCGCTCGTGTGAGCGCGTGAACTTCGACTAAGCCGCCGCGTCGCGCTCGAAGGCGTAGAGGATGGGGCAGGGGCCGGCGGGGGCCTGGGCGCAGGCGCCGGCG
>CAMFHW010000490.1 GCA_945952175.1 uncultured Phenylobacterium sp.
GGGCCACGCCACCGGTGAGCTGGCCCACCGCCTCCATCCGCTGGACGTGGCGCAGATCGGCCTCGGCCTTGTCGCGTTCGGCCAGCGCCGCCTGGACCCGGTCGGCCAGCAGGTCGTTGATCCGCTTCAGGTCCGCCTGCGCCTGCTTGGCCTCGGTGACGTCGAAGCCGATGCCGATGAAGCCTTCGAACTCTCCGGCGGGCCCATAGCGGGGCTGGGAGAACGAGCGGATCCAGCGCCATTCGCCGTCGGCCCGCCGGTAGCGCGCCTCCAGGGTGAAGAGCTGGCGCGAGGCTTCGCCCGCCACCTGTTCCTTGAGGATGCGCGGCAGGTCCTCCGGATCCAGCCGGTCGCGCCAGTCGAAGACGATGGCCTCCTCATAGGGCGCGCCCAGGAAGTCGACATAGGTGCGGTTGGCGAACTCGCGCTTGCCGTCGGTGCGCGACACCCACATCAGCACCGGGGCGCTGTCGGCCAGGGCTCGGAAGCGCGCCTCGCTCTCGCGCATCTGCTCGAAGGCCACGCGCCGTTCGCTGACGTCGATGGTCACGCCGATGGCGCGCACCACCCGGCCGGTGTCGGGGTCGCGCAGCATGTCGCCGCGCGACAGCATCCAGCGCACCCGGCCGTCCGGCCATACGACCCGGAACTCCACGGGCTCCAGCCGCCCCTGCCTGATGCCCTCGATATTGTTCATGCGAACCGTCTCGCGGTCCTCCGGGTGCACGACCTCCAGGAAGGTGCGGATGGTGGCGTCGCTATCCGGCGGCAGGCCGAGATTGCGGTAGAGCGTATTCGACCAGACGCCCTTGTCGGTGGCGAGGTCCCAGTCCCAGAGGCCGACCGCGCCGGCGTCCTGCGCCATCTTCAGGCGGGTCTCGCTTTCATCGAGGGCGTGGCGGATCCGGCGCTCGTCATGACGGGCCTGCTCCAGCCTCAGCAGGGCGTCGCGCAAACCGCCGGCCACGAGCACCGTCACCGCGCCGGAGACGCCGTACATGGCCAGGAGGGAGTCCCGGGCCATGCCCTGGGGAAAGACGTTGGCCGGGGTGAAGCCCAGCGCCATGCCCACGGCCAGGGTGGCCCAGCCCCAGCGCCAGCCGCCATAGAGGGTCGCGACGACGAAGGCGGGGAAGAAGGTGGCCGAGAGCGCCGTGGCCTGGGGCCAGCCGAGGAAGACGCCGCGCACGACGATGGCGGCCACCATCGCCGTCACGCTGACGGTCAGGCCCCCCAGGAAGCGTGGCTTGCGGGGCGCGATCGCCCGCAGCGGCCATTCGACGGGCGTCATCGGCACGAGGCCTACTCCGCGAGCGCCGCGGATGTCGGCCGCGGCCAGCCGAGCATGAGGCGGTGTGGGCCGCCGCGCAACCTGGGCTGGGCTGGCGCCGATACTGCAGCCGGTGAGCCCGCCACCCTCTCGGCGTCCTGACCTGGCCCCGGAAGCCATGCTAGAAGGCGCGCCCGATCGTCCGCGAAAGGCCTGAAGCTGTCCCGCCTGTCCCGCCTCCTGGTCGTCCTGACCCTCGCCGCCGTCGTGGCGGCGTGCGGCGGCGTGCGCCCGGCCGGGGCGCCGAAGGCCCTGGTCCACAGCCCCGGGCCGCTGGCGGAAACCTTCTCGGATGCGCAGATCGACAAGTTCACGGCGATCATGAAGCCGGGCGACGTCGCGATCGCCGCGCGCCACATGCCGGGCCGCCGCACCGACTTCTGGGCGCGCCCGCTCGGTTGGGAGCGGCTGGACCTGAAGACCCCGCCGGGCCTCGGCTTCACGGTCGACGACACCCAGACGGCCCAGGAGATCAATTCGCTGCGGCCGTTCTCCAAGCTGCCGATCCGGCCGATGCGGCCCTTCGTGCTGCAGGTCGGCGGCGCCGACCAGGCCCGTGCGCTGACCTGCCTGTCCCAGGCGGTCTATTACGAGAGCGCCCGCGAGCCGAGCCTCGGCCAGGCGGCCATCGCCCAGGTGGTGCTGAACCGTCTGCGCCATCCGGCCTATCCGAAGTCGGTGTGCGGGGTGGTCTATCAGGGCGCCGCACGCCAGACCGGCTGCCAGTTCACCTTCACCTGCGACGGGGCGCTCGGCCATGCGCCGATCCCGGCCCTGTGGAGCCAGGCCCAGGCCGTGGCGCGCCGGGCCCTGGCCGGGTTCGTGGTCAAGGAAGTGGGCTCGGCGACCCACTATCACGCCGCCTATGTCGCGCCCTACTGGGCGCCGACCCTGGTGAAGATGAAGCAGATCGGCCAGCACATCTTCTATCGCTGGACCGGTCCCTGGGGCGAGCCGCCCGCCTTCACCGGCCGCTATGCCGGGGGCGAGAACAACCTGTCGGCCGCGATCCTGGGCTCGCTCGACGCCCGCACCCAGGGCCTGTTCGCCCCGGAGGTCCAGGGCGTGCCGCCCGGCCGCACCGTCACCCTGGCCGTGGCCGGGGAGGTGCGCACCTATACGGTCGCCGATCCCAACGCCGCCGACGGCGAGCGCACCCGGGTGCTGGGCACGATCATGCCCTCGCGGCGCAAGCCGACCGCCGCCGAGATCCGCGAGATCAACGAGTCCCTGGCCGCTGTGGAGAAGGCCAGCGAGCCAGCGCCGAGCGCGCCGCACGACCAGGATTGACCGACCGACCTGGCGGCGCTCAGCTCTATTTCGGGGACGGGTTGATCAATTCGCCGGGCGCCAGGCGTCCGCCGGGACCTCGACCGAATTGATCAACCTGTCCCCGAAATGCGGGACCGGGAGCTCATGGGCGAAACCCAGATCGTGCTCGACATCACCGGCGACGAGGCCCCCGGCGGCGGGGCGCGGCGCGTGCGCGGCGATCCGGCCTCGTCCTCGCGCATCCTGATCCTCAACGGCCACGCCCGCGGCTGGCGCGTGTGGTCGGCTGGGGGCGGCTTCTCGCTGAAATGGGCCCCGCGCGGGCGCATCGCCTATCGGCTGGACGAGGGCGTGCGGGTGGTCGCGCCCGACGGCATGCTGCTGCTCAATGCCGGCCAGCCCTACGACATGGCTTTCGAGGGCGAGGCCGAGAGCCTGTGCCTGTTCTTCTCGCCCGACCTGGTGGCGCAGGCCGGCGGCGGCCGCGCGCTCGGCGAGTTCCCCAACCCCGTCTTCCGCCCGGGGTTCGCCGCCGAGGTCGCCGCCCTGCGCGCCGAACTGTCGGGCGAGGGGCCCTGGCCCGCAGACCTCGAGGCCCGCCTGCTGCTGATCCTGGCCGATGCGGCCGAGGCCGCGCGGCGCCATCGCCGCGAGACCCGCGCCCTGCCGGCCGCCCGCGACGCCACGCGCCGCCATCTGCGCGCTCGCCTCGAGGTCGCCCGCCTGCTGATCGAGGATGGGGAGGCGGCCAATCTCGACCAGGTGGCCCGCGCCGCCGGCCTGTCCAAATTCCACCTGGTGCGCCTGTTCCGCGCCGCCTTCGGGACCACGCCGATGCGCCATGCCGAGGGCGTTCGGCTCGACCGCGCCGCCCAGGCCCCTGTCTCTTATACACATCTCCGAGCCCACGAGACAAGAGGCAATCTC
>CAMFHW010000491.1 GCA_945952175.1 uncultured Phenylobacterium sp.
TTCGCCAATATGAGTCGGCTGGCGGCCGAGGGCAAGCTGGCGGTGGCCGAGCATCTGCTGCGCGATGTCCTCAAGGCGCGGCCGAACGAGGTGGCGGCGTTGCGTATGTTGGCCGAGGTGGCGACCCGGCTCGGCCGCTACGAGGACGCCGAGGCGATCCTGGAGCGCTGCCTGGAGCTGGCCCCGGGCCTGGCGCTGGCGCGGCACAACCTCGCCGTCGTGCTCTATCGCCAGACCAAGGCCGCCGAGGCCCTGGCCGAGGTCGAGGCCCTGCTGGCCGAGGACCCGAAGAATCCCAGCCACCGCAACCTGCAGGCCGCGACCCTGGGCCAGCTCGGCGAGTACGACCGGGCCATCGCCGTCTATGAGCGCCTGCTGAAGGATTATCCGGTCCAGCCGAAGGGCTGGATGAGTTTCGGCCACGCCCTGAAGACGGTGGGCCGCCAGGACGACGCCATCGCCGCCTATCGCAAGGCGCTGGAGCAGATGCCGAGCCTCGGCGAGGCCTGGTGGAGCCTGGCCAATCTGAAGACCGTGAAGTTCGGGCCGGCGGATCTCGACGCCATGCGCGGTGCGCTCGGGCGCGAAGACCTCACCGACGAGGATCGCTTCCATCTGCAATTCTCGCTGGGCAAGGCGCTGGAGGATGCGGGCGACTACGCGGCCTCGTTCGAGCATTACGCGGCCGGCAATGCGCTGCGGAAACAGAGCCTGGACTACGAGGCCGACGAGACCTCCGGCCACCTGGCGCGGTCGAAGGGGCTGTTCACGACCGGCTTCTTCGCCGAGCGGGGCGGGCATGGTGCGCCCGCGCCGGATCCGATCTTCATCCTGGGCTTGCCGCGGGCGGGCTCGACCCTGATCGAGCAGATCCTGGCCAGCCATTCGGCGATCGAAGGCACCATGGAGCTGCCCGACCTGCCGGCCATCGCCAAGCGGCTGGGGGGGCGGTCGCGGCGTGACGAGCCTTCCGCTTATCCGGGCGTGCTGGCGAACCTGTCGGCGGACGAGGCGAGGGCGCTCGGCGAGGAGTACCTGGCCCGCGCCGCGCCGCAGCGGAAGCTCGGCCGGCCGATGTTCATCGACAAGATGCCGAACAACTTCGCCCATGTCGGCCTGATCGGCCTGATCCTGCCGAACGCGAAGATCATCGACGCGCGCCGCCACCCGCTGGGCTGCTGTTTCTCGGGTTTCAAGCAGCACTTCGCCCGCGGCCAGGGCTTCACCTACGACCTCACCGACCTCGGGCGCTACTATTCCGATTACGTCGCGCTGATGGATCACTTCGACCGCGTCCTGCCCGGCAAGGTCCATCGGGTGATCTACGAGCAGATGGTGGCCGACCCCGAGGCGGAGGTGCGGCGCCTCATCGATTATCTCGGCCTGCCTTTCGAAGAGGCGATGCTGCGCTTCTACGAGAACGACCGCGCCGTGCGCACGGCCAGCTCCGAACAGGTGCGGCGACCGATCTTCACCGACGGCCTCGACCAGTGGCGCAACTACGAGCCGTGGCTTGGGCCGCTGAAATCGGCGCTTGGCCCGGTGCTGGACAGCTATCCGCAGGTCCCGGACTTCCCTGCCTGAGCCCCTGGCGCCCAAGCCACACACGGGGAAGATGACGCTAGCGCCACCTTGACAGTCGGCGACCGCGGGTCTGCAAGTTGCGACAGATCAGAGTCGCTTATGCGACCATCAGATGACCTTGTAGGCCGAACCGGGGAACTTCATGAGTGCAAGGATGACGAGCCGGAAGGCTCGAGGACGGGTTGCGTTTGGCGTTAGCCTTCTCGCGACCACCATGCTGGCGGGCGTGCCCGCGGCTTTCGCGGCGGACGCCGCAGCGGCGGCGGGACCGACCGTCGAGGAACTGGTCGTCACGGCCCAGAAGCGCGAGGAGAACGTCCAGGACGTCCCGGTCGCGGTGACGGCCTTCTCGACCAAGAAGCTCGAGGACCTGCACGTCAACAGTTTCGACGACTACGTGAAGTTCCTGCCGAGCGTGGCCTTCCAGAGCTCCACGCCGGGCTTCTCGACCGTCTACATGCGCGGCATCGCGTCGGGCGGCGACGGCAACCACTCGGGCTCGCAGCCCAGCGTCGGCACCTATCTGGACGAACAGCCGATCACCACCATCGGCGGCGCGCTCGACCTGCACGTCTACGACCTGGCCCGCGTCGAGGCCCTGGCCGGCCCGCAGGGCACCCTCTACGGCGCGAGCTCGCAGGCGGGCACCCTGCGCCTGATCACCAACCAGCCGAAGATCGGCGTGTTCGAGGGCAAGTACGACCTCAGCGTCAACCAGGTCGCGCACGGTGACACCGGCTATGTGGCCGAGGGCATGGTCAACCTCCCGGTCAACGACAAGCTGGCCGTCCGCATCGTCGCCTGGGACGAGCATGACGCCGGCTATATCGACAACGTGCCCGGCACGCTGACCTATCCGACCTCGGGCGTGACCATCAACAACGCCGCCCGGGCGAAGAAGAACTATAACGACGTCGACACCTACGGCGCGCGGGTCGCGGTCAAGTTCGATCTGAACGAGAACTGGACCATCCGTCCGACCTACATGACCCAGGACATGCAGACGAACGGGTCGTTCACCTACAACCCGGCGCTCGGCAAGCTGAACATCACCCGCTTCCTGCCGGAAAGCAGCCACGACCGCTGGTACCAGGCGGCGCTGACGGTCGAAGGCAAGATCGGCGATTTCAACCTGGTCTATTCGGGCGGCTATCTCGACCGCCGCATCGACGCCCAGAGCGACTACACCGACTACTCGTTCTTCTACGACACCCTGTTCGGCTCGGGCGCCTACATCACCGACGCCAGCGGCAAGGTGATCGATCCCACCCAGCGGATCACCGGCCGCGACCACTTCACCGGCACCTTCAACGAAATCCGCCTGACCTCGCCGCAGGACAAGCGGCTGCGCTACGTCGTGGGTGCGTTCCAGCAGCGCCAGACGCACTTCATCGAGCAGAACTACCAGATCACCAATCTGGACCCGGGCATCTCGGTGCCCGGCTGGCACGACACGCTCTGGCTCACCGAGCAACTGCGCGTCGACCGCGACTATGCGGTGTTCGGCGAGGCCTATTTCGACATCACCGACAAGCTGATGCTCACCGCCGGCATGCGGGAGTTCAAGACCGACAACAGCCTGCGCGGCTTCTACGGCTTCGGCTCGGGCTTCAGCTCGAAGACCGGCGTCGCGGCCTGTTTCGCGCCGAACAGCGTCGGCAACGGGCCCTGCACCAACCTGAACAAGCGCGTGAAGGAGACCGGCGAGACCTACAAGCTCTCGCTGACCTACCACATCGACGACGACAAGATGGTCTATGCGACCTACTCGCAGGGCTTCCGGCCCGGCGGGATCAACCGTCGCTCGACGCTCGCGCCCTACGCCTCCGACTACGTCTACAACTATGAAGGCTGTCTCTTATACACATCTCCGAGCCCACGAGACAAGAGGCAATCTC
>CAMFHW010000492.1 GCA_945952175.1 uncultured Phenylobacterium sp.
TCCAGCAGACGGCGGTGCGGGCGATGATGGAGGCGAAGGGCAATTCCGGCCCGTCCGCCGCCACCTCGATCATGAAGAACGCCGGCACCCGCTGGATGCAGGACAAGGCGGAGCTGACGCTCGAGATCATGGGCCACCAGGGCCTCGGCTGGGAGGGCTCCGAGTTCAATGCGGACGAGCTCCAGGCCGTGCGCGGCTGGCTCGGCGGCAAGGCCACCACGATCGACGGCGGCAGCCAGGAGGTGCAGAACAACATCATCTCCAAGCGCATCCTCGGCCTGCCCGACCTCACCCAGAACAAATAGCACCACACAAGATATTATAGGGAAAACAACAACATGGCCGTTCTGAACGAAGAACAGAGCATGCTGCGCGACGCGGCGAAGAGCTGGGTGCAGGAAAAGAGCCCGGTCACCGCCTTCCGCAAGATGCGCGATAGCGGCGTCGACGTCGGCTACGACGTCAACGCCTGGAACGAGATGGCCGAGATGGGCTGGGCCGGGGTGATCATCCCCGAGGAATACGGCGGCTCGGACTTCGGCTACCTGTCCCTGGGCCTGATCCTGGAAGAGATGGGCCGCACGCTCACCGCCTCGCCGCTGCTGGTCTCGGCCATGGGCGCGGCCTCGGCCCTGGTGCTGGGCGGCTCCGACGCCCAGAAGTCCGAGTGGCTGCCGAAGATCGCCGACGGCTCCGCCGTGGGCGCGCTCGCGGTCGACGAAGGCCCGCACCACAACCCGTCGAAGGCCGACACCACCTTCTCGGGCGGCAAGATCACCGGCAAGAAGACCTTCGTGCTGGAAGGCCTGAAGGCCGACCTGCTGGTCGTCTCGGCCAAGGGCCCGGACGGCATCGGCCTCTACCTGGTGCGCGGTGACGACGCCGGCGTCAGCCGCTCGCGCCTGGCCCTGGCCGACAGCCGCGGCGCCGCCAACATCGAGTTCAAGGGCGCCGCCGCCGAGCCGCTGAGCGGTGGGGCCGAGGTGCTCGAGAAGGTGCTCGACCGCGTCCGCGCGGGCGTCTGCGCCGAGATGCTGGGCGCCGCCGTCCAGGCCTTCGAGACCACCCTCGACTACCTCAAGGTCCGCGTGCAGTTCGGCCAGGTGATCGGCTCGTTCCAGGCCCTGCAGCACCGCGCGGCCAAGATGTTCACCGACCTCGAACTGGCCCGCTCGGCCGTCGAAGCCGCCCTCCAGGCGATCGACGCCGGCAGCCCGGACGTGCCGGAACTGGTCTCCCTGGCCAAGGCCAAGATGGGCGACACCTTCCACCTCGTCTCCAACGAGATGGTCCAGATGCACGGCGGCATCGGCATGACCGACGCCCACGACGCCGGCTTCTACCTGAAGCGCGCCCGCGCCTGCGAAGCCGCCTTCGGCAGCCAGAGCTTCCACCGCGACCGCTACGCGCGGATCCAGGGCTACTAGGGGACGCTACGCTTCGACCCCCGGCTCGCCGGGGGTCGGGTCTAGAGCGCTAGGGCCGGAGACGGCCTTAGGAATTCAGAACCCCGCCGGTGCGAGCCGGCGGGGTTTTTTCACGGGCCGGACTCAGCCCGCGTGGCGGAATGCCGCACGCGAATCCGCGCCCAGGCGAACGGCGTTATGGATTGGGAAAGAGTCCGAGGCGGCCTGTGAAGCTTGGCGGACAAAAGGTTCGCCGGCTCCAGCGAGAACCTCGATGAGCAGCATTCCGCCGGTCTCCACGACCGCCGCGCCCCCTCCATCCCCGCCACCGCCGAAACCCGCCGCGCACCAAGGCGGCGGCAGCGCGAGCTTGAAGCAGGACGAGGCCACAGAGGCCGCGACCAAGGCCGCCCTGGCCAAGGCCCGCAGCCTGCTGGCCGCCGACCAGCGCGCCAAGGCCGCCGACAAGCAGATCGCCGCCGACCAGGCCGCCCTCGCCAAGGCCACCGCCGCTTCCGCCAAGGCCGCCAGCCAGGTGAAGGCCGACGGCCAGCAGGTCGACATCAAGGTCTGACGGACGGCGGGCGGACGAGCCGTCATCGGCGATCGACGCCGGCGGCCCGGACGCGCCGGAGCTCATCCGCCTCACCGGGGGGCGACCTGCCTCGTCTCCAACGAGATGGCCAGACGCGCGCCGGCGTCGGTATGACCGACGCCCACGATGCCTGCTTCGACCTCAAGCGCGCCCACACTTCTGAAGCCGCCCTCGGCAGCCAGAGCCGCCACCGCGACCGCCACGCGCGGATCCAGGGCTACTAGGGGACGCTACGCTTCGACCCCCGGCTCGCCGGGGGTCGGGTCTAGAGCGCTAGGGCCGGAGACGGCCTTAGGAATTCAGAACCCCGTCGGTGTGACCCGGCGGGGTTTTCTATATGAGGGCATCGCGTGCGACGCCGGAACCACTCAGGTCGCTGAAATCTCGTCGGATATTTGCGACCACCGGGTCGGCAGACCGCGACTCCATCAGCCCGAAAATGCAAGGCTCACCCACCAAATGCACACAAGTTGCCCCCAGACATTTGGCATTCGATCGACAGGTTCTGGTGGACGAGACGGTCGATCGCAGTTCGCAAACTGACGAATCAGGCATGCTTGCCGTGCGACCCCCGGATTGGCCGGGCGCGAGGACCTGCACTTGCTTGGCAGAGGGACTATCCGACGTGAGCGCCAAAGGCGGCAAGTTGGGCGGCGGCATCCTCATCACCAAAATCCACGCCGGCCATCCGGCCGGCCGGCCTTGGGAACTCAAGGACGGGCGCGGAGCGCCCGCCGCGCGGCGGCGCGCCTGGAAGGCGCGTCCTTGACTTCCCAAGGCCGGACGGCTCGCATCTACCGTGGGCTTTGGTGGGGCGAGCGCCCCTCAGAAGGACGGAATTTGAAGACCATCATCTTCGCTTTGGCCCTGGCCGGCCTCGCGGGTCCGGTGGCCGCGCGTGAGCCAGGCGAACTCGACTGCACTCTAGGCTACGCGAAGCTGAAAGCCGAGATTGAGGCCTTGCCGGGCATCGAGCCTAATGCGACGCTCGAGGGCTCGCCCTATCGGGCGCTCGCCCATCCCCCCAGCTATACGCTATTCACCTTCACCCTGCCTGGTGCGCCGGGACATCCGGCCATCGTGCGGCGGCATCTCGTCAAGCAGGGGGACACGGTGGTCCTCCAGAACTCAGCCTGCGGATTCGGTGACTTGGCCGGCTTCGAGGAGTTGAAGCGCGAGTTCAATGCGCTGGACGCCCGCGTGAAAGACGGCCTTTCCAAGTAGCCGCCCGATCCAGCAGCCGGGCGCTGGTCAATATGTTCTCTTTTTGTTCTCAATATTCGGGCTCCCGGGTTATACTCCGCCCATGCCCCGCCGCGCCCCCGCCAAACCCCTCGTCCGCTCGCACAACCTCCCGCCGATGGACCACACCGGCGGGTACAAAGAGAGCCAGTACGATCCCCGCATCGGGGCGGAGATCTGCGCGCGGCTCGAAGCCGGGGAGACGGTGCGGCAGGTGGCCGGGGCGCCGGGCGGCGCGG
>CAMFHW010000493.1 GCA_945952175.1 uncultured Phenylobacterium sp.
CGAACCTGGACGCCGATCGTCGTCAGCAGGCCTCGACGACGAACGCTCAACTGAACCAGCAGAACCGCCAGTGGCTGGCGCAACTGGCGTTCGACCAGGACGCCAACGGGCGGGCGAACATCGCGAGCCAAGCCGCAGTAGGGCAGCAGGTGCGCGCGCAGGACCAAGACTATCGCAACGCCCCGCTCGCCCTGCTGGGCAAGCAAACCGAGATGTTTTCAGGCCTGCCGCTGTCGCTATTTCATGGTCAGACGACGGACTCCACGGGCAACCGAACCGGGACAGAGACGACAAGTGGAGCCACCATCGGCGATATCGCAAATCTGATATCAGCGTTGAAAGCTCCCTAGTTGGAACGGCGCGATGACAGCGGGCGGTTTGCGCCCGATTGGCGGGGGGCGGACGATGCGCAGCTCTTCTCTCTCCGGCAGATCAGCGAGAACCTCGCCGCGCAAACTCAACGCCTCGAAGGACTGACCTCAAAGGTCGATGACGTGCGCGAACGGCTGGTGCGTCTCGAGGCGCAGGAGGCCGACAAGCTGGTCGAGGCGCTCCGCAGTGAGCTCAAGGCCGCGATCAGTCGGGTCGATCAACTGGAAGCCGCTCGCGACCGCGTCGTTGGCGTCGCGGCCTTCGGCGCATGGCTGGCGCGCAGCGCGCCGTGGCTCGCGGCCGGCCTCGCGGCGTTCCTTGCAGGACTTGGCTTGAAGGCGGGCGCCAAATGACGACCACACCTCCAACGACGCCGCCGGTCGAGGTCCGCTGGCTCTGGCGGCGCATCTACACCTATGCGGCCACGCTCCTGAACGGGCTGGGCGTGGTGGTGATCGTGAGCCGCCTGTCCGATCCCCATGCGTTGAAATGGATCGGGCTGGCGCTCGTCGGCTCGAACGTCGTCATGGCCACGCTCTATCTCGCCGGCGCGACCGTCACCGACTGGGCGAAACTGGCCCAGGCCGCGCGGAACGGCGAGCCCCGCTGACATTCTCACAACCCTGGAGACCCGCCATGGCCACCTGGCTCACGGCGCATTTCACGCTGGAAGAATTGACCGCAACCCAGCATCGCCAGTTCGACAATGACCCGCCGGCGCCGGTGCGCGCCGAGCTTTGGCGCACCGCAGCCCAGATGGAGGTCGTCCGCAAACTGCTGGGTGATCGGGTGATCAGCGTCAGTAGCGGATATCGCTGTCCGGCATTGAACCGGGCCGTCGGCGGCGCCGCAAACTCGGCCCATCTGCAGGGTTTGGCGGTAGATTTCAACGCGTACGAATTTGGCCCGCCGCTCGAGGTTTGCAGGACGCTTGCCAAGTCGGGCCTGCCATTCGACCAGGTTATCGAGGAAGGCAGCTGGACGCACATCTCGTTCGATCCGCGCGGGCGGCGACAGGTTCTGACCAAGACCGCGCACGGATATCAGGAGGGGCTGCCGCGATGAATTTCAAGCTGATCCTGGCCGGCGCCAGTGCGCTCGCCATCTTCCTGGCCGCGGCCGGACTCTACTGGAAGGGGCGAGCGGCCGGCGTGGCCGCGGAACGGCCGAAGGTTATGGAAGCCCAGGGCCAGGCCGTGACCTCCCGCCTGGAGGCGGACGGCGCGCGCCAGACCACGGCTCGGGTCGACCTAGTCGTACGCCAGAGCGAAGCGGCCAACCAGTCCCTGACCAAGCTGTCCGCCGACCTTCAGAAATCGGAGAACGCCAATGAGCCCTTGGATGCGCAGCGCAGCGCCCGCCTTCGCGATCATGACCGCGAGCTGTGCCAACTCGCCGGCGATCTCGCCGGTTGCGGCGGCGCCAAGGCTGGAGATGCCGGCCCTGGCTGATAGGCCGTGCAGGCTCTATGTCTTGCCGCCGAACCCGACCCAGGCGGACCTGGACCTCGGGTTCGCGACCCGAGGGGCCGATCTGCTCAGCTGTGACGCCGCGCGCCGATTGGCGGTGCAGACCTTCGTTGCGGAGCACCAGTTGCAGGACCAGCGGGTCAAGGCGGCGAAACCGAAACGACGATGGCTTGGATTCCCGCTCTAGCGGATCGGTGGGTTTCTAGGCGCCGTCGCCGTCATCTGCCGGCCATCCCGACGCGGCCAACTCCTGGACAAACGCTCGAACATCACGAGGCCAAGCCGCGATGAGGCTGTCGAATGTCGGCTGGTCGTCGTCATAGAGCGCGCGCAGGGCGTCTTCGTAGCCTTCGAGATTGCCCGCGAGGACGGTCATCACCCGGTGCGCCGCTTCGCGGGCGTCGCGGCGGCGGGTCGATTGCAGGCTGTCGCGCCGCGCCTGATCGACAAGGCGCCGGATTGCGGCGGACGCGCCGCCGGGCTCGGCCTGCAGCCAGTCCCAGTGGCGTGGGAGCAGGGTCACCTCGCGCGGAACGACGCCGAGCTTCGGCCGGCCCCGGCTGGCCCTTGCTGTTTTGGGCTCGGCGCGGGGAGAGGCCGCCATTGGAGGCGGGTCGCGCAGGTCGATATCCACAATTCGTCCCGTCGAATTGGCGAAGACGACGATGGCATGGTCACGCTTGGCGGCGTCGCGCGCGGCGACGGAGATGGTCGCCAAATCACCCGTGGCGACGCGCGCCGCACCGGAGAACAGGCTGTAGGTCAGGGGTGCGGCAGCTTCATCGGCGTCCATGGCCCCTGATATCGCATGTGGCGATGTGGTCGATTAACACCCGGATATATTTTGTCTTGAGGGTTCGATTCCAATGCGCGGGCGTTGGACGTGATTCAGCGGCGCCGCCCACGGGGCGGCGATCACATCAGTTGAATGAAGCGGTTTGGTGTTTCCCCAAGCCCTGGAAAGGCTTGGGGAAACATGGTGCCGCCGGGCAGGATTGAACTGCCGACCTCAGCCTTACCAAGGATGCGCTCTACCACTGAGCTACGGCGGCGAAAGGCGAGGCGCGGGCTATAGCCAAAGGCGAGGCCGACGTGAAGGGGAAAAACGCGGCGCCTCCACTTGACCTCCTCGTGCGCGCAAAGCACCTGTGCCGCGTGCCCCGAAGGACCGAGCCGCCACCCAAGGACGACCGTGAAGCCAAGCTCGCAGCGGCGCTGCGTGCGAATCTGCGGCGGCGGAAGACCGGCGATCGTCAGATACCGCCATCGCCCAAGCCATCCCCAGACGAGTGAGGCTCACCACCTTCCCCAGTGGAAGGGCGCAGGCTAGATAGCGGTCGGATAGTCGCGTCCGTCCTTCCGGGCGGGCTTCTTCGAGGGACGGGATTGGATCGAATCGCCATTACGGGCGGCGCGCGGCTTGAGGGCGAGATCCCGATCAGCGGCGCCAAGAATTCCGCGATCAAGCTGATGGCCGCAAGCCTGCTGACCGATCAGCCCTTGCGCCTCACCAACATGCCTCGTCTGGCGGACACGCGCTTCCTGGGGCAACTCCTCCGCAGGCTCGGTGTCGAGATCGTCGAGCAGGAGGGGGAAGGCGGGCCAGAGACCCTGCTGACCACCCGGGAGATCGCCAGCAC
>CAMFHW010000494.1 GCA_945952175.1 uncultured Phenylobacterium sp.
GGCGATCACAGGCCGAGCGCCTTCAGGAAGCCCGGCGGCTCCGCGGTCATGCGGTTGAGGAACAGGCCGGCCACCTTGCCGCCCGCCTCGGCGATCGCGTCGCGGAGGGCCGCCGGCGCCTTCACGTCGGCCTGCTCGGCCGCCACCACCAGCACGGTCTGGTCCATGAACGGGGCGAGCGTCAGCGCCGCCTTGGAACGGTCGACCGACGGGCAGTCGACGACGATCAGGTCGCAGTGGCGCGCCAGGGCCGCCCAATAGTGGCCATGCGGCAGGACATGGACGGTCTGGCCGGGTTGCATCGCCTCGCGCCGGAAGCGGGTCACCCAGAGCCTGGCTTGTCCGACCTGCTGGGCGGTCAGGAAGCCGGCGTCGGGCCAGGTCGCGCCAGCGGCCGTACGGGTGGGCGGCTGGACGGTGAAGAAGGCCGAGCCGTCGGGGCTCGCCGCCGCGGCGTCGCCCAGCGCACCGTAACGCTCGGGCTCGGCGGTGATCGCGGCCTGCTGGGGCGAGGTGGCGAGATCGAGATCGACCAGCCAGGTCGTGCGTCGCTGGCGTCCGGCGGCGTGCAGGGCCAGTTCGCGGGCGACCGTCGAGGCGCCTTCCCCGCGCCGCGCCGCCACCACCTGGACGATGCGCGCGCGACCGGGCGCGGACGCGCCGAGCGCCCGCCACAGGTCCCCCATCTCGGCGCTCAAATCCACCATGTCTCGAATCGCCGTGCGCGCACGGCCCACGCTAGCTGCAAACCTGCCCGGCACGAACGGGTACGCCCCACGTCAGGATTGTAAAGCGCCTCACGCCTTCAGCGGGGCGGTGGCCAGCACCGGCAGGTCGTAGGTGCGCTCCGCCGAGGCCGGCGTCGCCAGGCCAGGCCGCAGCAGGGCGCGCACCAGGCCGACGCAGAGGGCGGTGAAGGCGGCGAACAGCAGGGCCAAGATCGCCACCGGCTTCTTCAGGCTCTTGCCCTTCACCGGCGGCGTGGCGCGACTGACCACGCGGATGTTGTCGCTGGCCTTGGTCACCAGGCCCTGGGCGGCGCGGCCCTGCTCTTCCTTCACGGTCAGGTCGCGCACATTGGCCTGCAGCACGTCGCGGTCGAGGCTGAGCTCCTGGAACTGGGGCTCCAGCGCCGCGAGCTTGAGCCGGCGCTTGGTCAGGTCGTCGAGTTGGCCGGCCAGGGCGGCCGAGGACTGCTTGAGGGCCGCGACCTCGGCGGTGAGCTGGATCTTCTCGGTCTGGATGGTCTGGTAGACCGGATTGACCCCCATACGCCTAGCGCCGTCGCCCCGGGTGCGTCCAGCGGTCATGCCGGCCTCCAGCTGGGCGATCTGGGCGTCGAGCTCCTGCACCGGCCGCGAGTCGTTGCGGTAGCGCGACAGCAGGTCCTCGCGCTGCACCTTCAGGGTCGCGAGCTTGTCGTTGGCGGCGCTGGAGATGTCGCGATAGAGCCCGATCTCCGGCGCGACGCCGGCAAGCTGGCCGCTCAGGGTCGCCAGCCGCCCCATGCGGTCGCGCAGTTGGGCGTCGTTGGCGAGCTTCTGCTGTTCGATCTGGGCCTGGAGCTGGGACAGCGAGGCCTTCTCGGCCACGAAGTCGCCGATGCTGTTGTTGGCCAGGAAGTCGCCATAGGCGCGGTCGGCGTCGGCCAGGCGGGCCTCGAAGGCGGCGCGCTGCTGCTGCAGGGCCGGGGCGTCGACGCCGCCCAGCACCGAGCGGCGATAACTCAGATACTCCTCGAGCAGGGTGTTCAGTACCTTGGCGGCGCGGTCCGGATCGTCGGCTTCGTAGCTGATCTTGATGATCGGGACGTCGGGCGCCGTCTCCATCTTGGTCGCGGTCTCCATAGCGTGGACCGCCTGGGCCATGATCTTCTTCTTCTGGGCCGGGTCGGCGCTGGCGTACTTGGCGGCCATCTCCGGGAAAATGGCGCCCAGGCCCAGGCGCTCGATCACCTGCTGCTTCAGCTGGGCGGAGCCCAGGATCTCGGTTTCGGACTGGATGAGCTGGTCGGAGTCGGGCACGGCGCCCCGCGCGGCGTCCCCCGAACGAGGCTCGTAGACATATTCCTGGCCCAGCCGGACCAGAACGCTGGAATAGGCGGGGTACTTGGTCTTCAGGGTCAGGGCCGCGCCCAGGCCCAGCACGAAGATCGCGCCGAAGACCGCGAGCATCAGCCAACGCTCGCGCCACATCAGGGCGGCGATGTCGGACACGCCGTAGCGCAGCCGGGCGCCGCCCAGCGGGCCGCCCCGCGGCTGATCTGTCCAAACGCCTGGCGCCGCCATGAGAATCCGACCGTTCTAGCCCTTACGGGCGAACCGTCGCCGGGTACGATTAACGATCCATTACCCATTCTCCTTAACCTTTCCGCCATGCTCGCCACCCGCCCTCTCCGCCTTGTTCCGCTGGCCCTCGTCGGCCTGGCTCTGACCGGCTGTGGTGGGGGGCGCCTGCCCCACATGGACCTGCTGGGAGTCCGCGACGAGGCGCCCCTGCCCGGCTCCGCCGCGGCGGCCGGGTTCGGCGACATCCCCTATGCGAGCTGGAGCGACTACGAGCCACCCTACCGCTTTTATCCGGGTGACGAGATCGAGGTGACGCTGCCCACCGCGCCGGAGCTGAGCAAGACGGTCGTGGTCCAGCCGGACGGACGCATCACCCTGCCCCTGATCGGCGGCGTCATGGCGGCGGACCGGACCGTGGACGACCTGCGCGCCACCCTGGGCGAGGCCTATGCCAGTCAGCTTCTGCGGCCGGAGGTGGAGGTCAGCCCGCGCGCGGCGCCGCTCAAGGTGTTCGTCGGCGGCGAGGTGAGAAATCCGGGGGTCTATGATCTGGTCGGCGACGGCGACGCGCTGCGCGCCATCATCCAGGCCGGAGATTTCATGAACACCGCCGGGCGCACGGACATCATCATCATCCGGCGCGGGCCGGACGGTCGGGGCATGATCCGCAAGGTCAATCTGAAGCGGGGCTTGAAGTCCGGCGCGGCCGATCTGGTGCCGCTTCGCCGGTTCGACATCGTCTATGTGCCGAAGAGCGGAGTCGCCAACGCCAATCTGGTGGTCCAGCAATACATCCGCGACATGTCGCCGTTGCAGCTCGGCTTCAGCTACGCCGTGGGCCGCACGACCCGCTGAGGCGGGCCGCGGCGATCAGGCCAGAGGCCGAAGGGCCTCAGCCGTGGGCCAGCCATTCCCGCGCGGCGCGCTGGGCCTCGGCGACCTCGTCGGAGGCCATCTCCTGGCTCAGTTCCTTGCGGTAGATCTTGGCCTCGGTCGAGCCGCGCATGGCCGCCAGGTTGAACAGCATGTGCGCCGACACATAGTCCAGCGGCGCGCCGCCCTGACCGGTCGAGTACAGCAGGCCCAGCTTGAAGAGCTCGTCACCGGTGGCGTCCGCGCTCGGCAAAGGCAGCATTTGTTCCGATTCAACGCTCGTGAGCATGACGTCGTTCCCCTAATCCCAGACTGGCGG
>CAMFHW010000495.1 GCA_945952175.1 uncultured Phenylobacterium sp.
CGGCCACCGACACCGCGCCGCCCCGCGACGGCGCGCTGGACCAATGGGCGCTGGAGCGCGAAATCGTCCGCTCGCGGGTGATCAGGGGCAGCCGCGAGGCGGTGTTCGCCGCCTGGTCCGATCCGGAGCATCTGCCGAATTGGTTCGGCCCCGCCGGCTTCGAGATCCGAACCAAGGAGATCGACATCCGCGTCGGCGGCCTGTGGCGCTTCGAGATGATCGCGCCCGACGGCCGGAGCTGGCCCAGCCGCATGGAATTCCGCCGTATCGAGCCCCCCGCCCTGATCGAGTTCGATCACGGCGCCGATGAGCCGGACGATCCCGGCCGCTTCCGCACAACCATCACCTTCGACGAGCAGAGCGACGGCAAGACGGTCATCACCCTGCGCCAGCTTCATCCGACCAAGGCGCAGCGTGACGAAGGCATCGGCTTCGGCGCCGTCGAATACGGCTACCAGACCCTCGAAAAGCTCGCCCGCCACGTGGAGTCGTCGGGGATCTAGGGCCAGTTTGCAGGGCGCTGGCCGCCCTATTGGTAGGTCATGTTCCGCAGGTCCTCGATCAGGCCGGGCCCCTTCGGCGCCCAGCCCAGGCGCTGCCGGGTCCAGGCGCTGGAGGCCGGCATGTCGAGGCCGGCGAACATCGCGAACGGTCCGAAATAGCCGCCCGCCTCCTCCGGCGTCAGGCTCACCACCGGCACGCCCAGGCCGGCGCCCACGGCCGCGGCGATCTCGCGGGCGGTGACGCCCTCTTCCTGGACGGCGTGGAAGCGCTCGCCCGGCTGTCCCAGCTCCACCGCCAGGCGGTAGAGCTGGGCCACGGCCTTCACCGGCGCGGCGGCCCAGCGGTTCGCGCCCTCGCCGACATAGCCGGCGCGGCCCTGGGCGCGGGCGATCTCGATCATCGGCGAGACCAGCCCCTGCTTCTGGGTGTCGTGCACCTGCGGCAGGCGCACCACCATCGACTTCACGCCCTTGGACACGAAGCTCTCCACCGTCGCCTCCGAGGCGATCCGCGGGTTGGGATTGCCGGCGTCGAACACGTCTTCCCGCGCCAGTTCGCCAGGCCCGGGACTGCCGAGGCCCGTGCCGGAGGTGATGATCAGGGCCTTGCCCGACCCGCTGAGCGCTTCGCACAGGGCCTGGACCGCCACGCGGTCCTTCTCGGTGTTGGCCAGGAAGTTGGCGAAGTCGTGATCGAACGCGCAGTGGATGGTGGCGTCGGCCTTTTGGGCGCCGCCGCGCATGCTGTCAGGGTTTTCCAGCGTGGCCATGTAGGGCTCGACGCCCAGGCTGGCCAAGGTCTTCGCTCCGGCGTCCGAGCGGGTCATGCCCAGCACGCTGTGCCCCGCCGCGAGCAGTTCGGGAATGATGTGGGATCCGATGAAGCCTGTGGCGCCGGTGAGGAAAATGCGCATGGGAAAGCCTTCGCCTGGTGTGAACCCCTCCTACGTAACTGCCCGCATAATACCGTTATAGTCGTGACTTTATCATATTATAGAAATTAACAGGCACGAGCGCGGGACATCTGGAGCCTCCTCTTTCGCTCGGCCAAAAATGTACAGTTGCGCCCCGGCGCCAGGCCTTCCAGGCTCATGACTTCGGCTGGCCTCCAAAATGCCGGCCGAGAGCGCTTGGACTGATCTCGGGAGGGGTGGCGCGCTGTCTGGGATGGGCTTGACCACGCGGCTGCCGCCCCAGGCGGACCGCGGCGTCTTCACGACCTGGATCCTGGCGATCTGGGCGCTGGCGATCTTCGGCTTTGGCGCGGACGCTTCGCGCTATCTCCATGAATCGCCGCGGCCGCCGCTGATCCTCGACCTTCATGGCGCGATCGCCGTGATCTGGCTGGGCCTGGTGTCGACCCAGATCCTCCTGGCGGAACGTGGCGACATCCGACTCCACCGCAAGCTGGGCTGGGCGACGGTCGGCCTGTCGGCGGCGATGGCGCCGCTGGGCGTCATTGCGGCCATGGTCGACATGGCGCGCCAGGTCACCCACCCCGACTACGCCCCCCAGTTCCTGGGCGAAGAGTTCCAGGACGTCTTCGCCTTCACGGTGCTCACCGTGGCCGGGATCCTGACCCGCAAGACCCGCGCGGAGCATGCCCGCTTCATGATCCTGGCGGCGGTGGCCCTGATGGACGTCGGCCCGGGACGGATCGCCTCCAACCTTGTCGGCGCGGCGCCCACGGGGCCCTTGGGCGTCTGGGCGGAGTTCTACTGGGGCACCGCGCTCGTCCTTGTCGCCATGCTCGCCTGGGACCTGATCAAGCACCACCGCGTGACACGCGCGGTCGCCGTGGGCGCGGCCCTGATGTGGGGCGGCGAGGCCCTTGTCTCGGTGCTCTACTTCAACCCCGCCTGGAAGGCCGCGGCCGCCGGCCTGGTCAAGGCTTGGGGCTGGACCGGATAGGCGCTGCGCCTGGGTCGTCCCAGGGCGGGAGAGGCCATCGCCACGAGCGATGGACATTCGCCCCCTCGCTCGCAAGGCCCATCCCCGCCCGCTACGGATATGCGGCCTTAGCCGGGAGCCTGACCCGCGCTCAGATGCTCGTGCGACAGGAACCACCCCGCCTCCGCCTTGGTGAAGACGCGCGTCGCTCTCCCGCTTCCGCCGACCTGCTGATCCCTCACCGTCCCTGACCATTCGAAGCCGTAGACGGCGGCGCAGGCGGCTTCAGTCTCGATGAGCCAGGTGAGGTTCGACGTGGCGTACCGATAATTCTCGACCGTCGCCCATGCGGCCGGCATCACGGTGGCGAAGTCCGCTTTCCGGAGGACCGTCCCATTGCTGTAGAACAGCATCGCCTCGTCCGAGAGGAGGCTCAGGGCGGCGCCGAGGTCGCGCCGAAGCAGGGCGTCCGTGAAACCCGTCATGCAGGCTTTGGCCGAGGGCGCAGGCATTGGAACTCCGATCACGGGAAGGACGACGGACGCGTCGCCAGAGGCTTTCACCGCGCGGCGCAGTCGACAACCCTCTCGTTGCGGACATGGCGGCGAACCTCGTCACGGAACGCTGAGCCGCGCCACCTGGGTCGGCGGCCGACTTCCGCGCGCCTACGCGGCCCGCGACGCCTCGGCGCGCTCCCGCAGCGCCTGCTCCAGCGCCGCGAACAGGCGGCTGACCTCGATCGGCTTGGCGACGAAGCCGTCCATGCCGCAGGCGCGGTACTCGGCCACCTGGTGGGCCATGGCGTTGGCGGTGAGCGCGATGATCGGGGTGCGCGCGCGGCCTTCCGCCGCCTCGCGGGCGCGGATCTCGGCGCAGGCGCTGGGCCCGTCCATCTCCGGCATCTGCACGTCCATCAGGATCACGTCCCAGGCCTCGCGCGCCCAGGCGTCGACGGCCTCACGACCGGTCGCCACCATCGCCGGCTCGATGCCCGCCTGGTTCAGCAGCGCCTTCAGCACCAGCTGGTTCACATGGTTGTCCTCGGCCGCCAGCACGCGTAGGCCCAGGTCCTCGGGCTCGGCG
>CAMFHW010000496.1 GCA_945952175.1 uncultured Phenylobacterium sp.
CGTCTGGATCGCGCTCGCAGCGGCGGGCCTGCTAGGCCTGCTGCCGATCGCCGGGGCGAAGATCGACATGGTGGGCGTTGGCTTCGCCCTGGCTGCGGCGCACTGCTGGGCGCTCTACATCTGGTTCGGCAAGCAGGCGGCCACGGCCTACGGTCCCGCCACCGTGGCGGTGGGCAGCCTCTTGGCCACGGTGCTGGTCGCGCCGATCGGTTTCGTCCAGGCGGGCGCGGTCCTGCTGGCGCCGCACGTGCTGCTGACGGGCCTGGCGGTGGCGGTGCTGTCCTCGGCCATTCCCTATGGGCTGGAGATCGTGGCGCTGACCCGCCTGCCGACCAAGACCTTCGGCACCTTGATGAGCCTTGAACCGGCGCTCGGCGCGCTCGCGGGCCTGGTGATCCTGGGCGAGCGCCTGGGCCTGCGCAGCTGGGCCTCGATCGCCGCGATCATGCTGGCTTCGGCCGGCGCCACGATCAGCGCCCGCCGCGAGGCCGCGCCGCCGCCGGTCGACTAGAGCCGGGTCAGGCTGATCAGCAGGGCCGGGACGTCCAGGCGGATGTCGATGGCCGAGCCGTCATCCCGGAGCAGGGCGTCGCGGGATTTCAGCACGAACCGCTCCGCTCCAGCCGTGACCGTCGTGGCGGCGAGCGCGAAGACCAGGTTGGCCTCGGCGTCGAGCCGCCAGCCGCCCGCGCCGAGGCGCACGACCTGACCGGCGAACCGTCCGCGGCGGACCATCAGGTTGAGGTCGGCGACGAGATCGCCCTCCGGCGTTCCCGACACCTCCGCCTCACCGGGGAAGGCGAAGGGCGCGCTGTCTGGCGTCAGGGCCGGAAGGGCCTTGCCGTCGACGGTCAGGACCAGGCGGCCGTCCAGCACCGTCAGAATGCGGTCGATCCCCTCGAAGCGGGAGAACGGGCCCGGAACCTTCACGTCCGCCTGGCTGATCCGCCAGTCGAAGTCGTCGAAGCCGGCGTGCGGCGGCCAGGCGGCGATCTCGCGGGTGATCCCACCGCCGTTCTTCCAGGGCGCGTCGGCCCGGTCCGCCGCCACCAGCAGGCGCATCAGAGGATGCCCGGCAGGTCGAGGCCTTTCTCGCGCGCCACCTGCAGGGCGATGTCGTAGCCGGCGTCGGCGTGGCGCATGACGCCGGTGGCCGGGTCGTTCCACAGCACGCGCTCGATGCGCTTGGCGGCGGCCTCGGTGCCGTCGCAGACGATGACCATGCCGGAGTGCTGGGAGAACCCCATCCCGACGCCGCCGCCGTGGTGCAGCGAGACCCAGGTCGCGCCCGAGGCGGTGTTGAGCAGGGCGTTCAGCAGCGGCCAGTCGGACACCGCGTCGGTGCCGTCGCGCATGGCCTCGGTCTCGCGGTTGGGGGAGGCGACCGAGCCCGAGTCGAGGTGGTCGCGGCCGATCACGATGGGGGCCTTCAGCTCGCCCGACGCGACCATCTCGTTGAAGGCCAGGCCCAGGCGATGGCGGTCGCCGAGACCCACCCAGCAGATGCGCGCCGGCAGGCCCTGGAACTGGATCTTCTTGGCGGCCATGTCGAGCCAGTTGTGCAGGTGCGGATTGTCGGGGACCAGTTCCTTGACCTTGGCGTCGGTCCTGGCGATGTCCTGCGGGTCGCCGCTGAGCGCCGCCCAGCGGAACGGCCCGACGCCCCGGCAGAACAGCGGGCGGATATAGGCCGGCACGAAGCCCGGGAAGTCGAACGCGTTGGCGACGCCAGCCTCCTTGGCCATCTGGCGGATGTTGTTGCCGTAGTCGACCGTGGGCACGCCGGCGGCCTGGAAGTCGAGCATGGCCTGGACGTGCTCGGCCATGGACTCCTTCGCCGCCGCCTCGACCTGCTTGGGATCCTGGGCGCGCATGGCGGCCCAGCGCTCCAGAGTCCAGCCCTTGGGCAGGTAGCCGTTGACCGGGTCGTGGGCGGAGGTCTGGTCGGTCAGCAGGTCGGGCCGGACGCCGCGCTTGAACAGCTCCGGCAGAAGCTCGGCGGCGTTGCCCAGCAGGCCGACCGAGATCGGCGTCCTCTCCTTGCAGGACTGTTCGATCCAGGCCAAAGCCTCGTCGACGTCGCCAGTCGCGCGGTCCAGATAGCCCGTCCGCAGCCGCATATCGATGCTGGACTGCTGGCACTCGATGGCCAGGCACGAGGCGCCCGCCATCACCGCCGCCAGCGGCTGGGCGCCGCCCATACCGCCGAGGCCGGCGGTCAGCAGCCAGCGGCCCGACAGGTCGCCGCCATAGTGCTGGCGGCCCATCTCGACGAAGGTCTCGTAGGTGCCCTGCACGATGCCCTGGGCGCCGATATAGATCCATGAGCCGGCGGTCATCTGGCCGTACATGGCCAGGCCCTTGCGATCGAGCTCGTTGAAGTGGTCCCAGGTCGCCCAGCGCGGCACCAGGTTGGAATTGGCGATCAGGACGCGCGGGGCGTCGGCGTGGGTGCGGAACACGCCGACCGGCTTGCCGGACTGGACCAGCAGGGTCTCGTCGTCGCCCAGGCGTTTCAGGGTCTCGACGATCTTGTCGAAGCTCTCCCAGTCGCGGGCGGCGCGGCCGATGCCGCCATAGACCACCAGCTCCTCCGGCCGCTCGGCGACGTCGGGGTGCAGGTTGTTCATCAGCATGCGCAGCGGCGCCTCGGTGAGCCAGCTCCGGGCGGAGAGCTCGGTTCCGGTGGCGGGGCGGATGACGCGGGTCTTGTCCAGGCGGGTCATGCGGGTCTCAGGCTTTGGCGAAGGCGAGGCAGGCGTTGAGCACGTCGGACAGGGCCGCGCGCATGGGGGCGGCGCGCGCTTCCGAATAGGGCGCGGGCCAGTTGTCGGGCGTGGGCGGCTCGGTCGGGTCGTCCATGTAGCCGCGGCAGGCGAGCTCCATCTGGACCGCATGGACCCCGTCCTTGGGCCGGCCGTAATGGCGGGTGGTCCAGCCGCCCTTGAAGCGGCCGTTCGTCACCCGGCTGAACGGGCTCATGTCGCAGGCCGCCTCGACGGCGCAGGTCAGCTCCGGATCGCAGCTCGCGCCGGAATTGGTGCCGATGTTGAAGTTGGGCAGCTCGCCGTCGAACAGGCGCGGGATCACCGAGCGGATGGAGTGGGCCTCGTAGAGCACGACCTTCGGATGGATCGCCCGCAGCCGGTCGATCTCGGCCTGCAGGGCGCCATGGTAGGGCTGGAAATACGCGGTCCGCCGGCGCGCGATCTCGACCACGTCGGGGGCCTCGCCGCGATAGAGCGGCTCGCCGTCGAAGGTGGTGGCGGGGCAGAGGTCGGTCGTCGCCTGACCCGGATAGAGCGAGGCGCCGGTGGGGTCGCGATTGACATCGATCACTGTGCGGCTGATCGCGGTGCGCACCGTCGTCGCGCCCAGGTCGCGGGCGAAGTCGTAGAGGCGGTGGATCCACCAGTCGGCGTCCTTGCGCGCCAGCCAGGGCGACAGCAGGCGCGCGG
>CAMFHW010000497.1 GCA_945952175.1 uncultured Phenylobacterium sp.
ACCAGGGCCTTGACGAGGGCGAGGCCGAGCCCCGGCCCGCCGCGCTCGCGGCCGATGAAGCGGTCGAAGATGTGCGCCTGGACGTGGAAGGGGATGCCACGGCCGGTGTCGGTGACCTGCAGCTGGATCTCGCCCAGCGCGCGGCGGGCCGAGAGGGTGACGAGGCCGTCCTGCGGGGTCTGGCGGACGGCGTTCTCGGTGAGATGGTCGAGGGTCTGGGCGAGGCGACGCAGGTCGCCGCGGATCAGGCCGATGTCGTCGGCATGCTCGACCTTGATCGTGACCCCGGCGGCCTCGGCCTCGCGGGCCCAGCGCTCGGCGGCCTGATCGAGGAGCTGTCCGACATCGACGTCCTCGAGGTCGAGCGCCATCTCCTCGGCGTCGATCTGGGCCATGTCGAGCACGTCGTCGATCGAGCGGGCGAGCTGGGTGGCGGCCTGGCGCACGGCGGCGGCATGGCCGCGGCCCCGGTCGGACAGGCCCTCGCCCGAGCGTTCCAGCAGTTCCGAATAGCCGATGATGGTGGTGAGGGGGGTGCGCAGCTCGTAGGAGACGTTGCCGACGAAGTCGCGCTTCAGGCGCTCGGCCTCGGCCAGGGCGGCGGAGCGGTCGGCCAGAGCGCTCTCCAGCTTGCGGGCGTCGGTGACGTCGGCGAAGGCGATCAGGGTCGCGCCGTCCGGCAGGGGCCGCGACTGGTAGACGACGATGCGGCTGTCGGAGGTGCGCACCTCGCCGGACATCGGCGCGCGGGCCTGGGGATCGGTGTCGGCCACCCGGCCCTTCAGCTCGCGCCAGAAGCCCATGTCGTGCAGGCGTGGGATGCAGAGCTCGACCACGCCCTCGAAGTCGTGGGCCAGGCCTAGCTGCTGGTCGGTGATGTTCCAGAACCGCTCGAACGCCTCGTTGTGCAGGCGCAGCCGGCCGTCGGAGCCGAACACGGCGACGGCGTCGTTGAGCTTGTCGAGGGTCGCCTGCTGGACCTGGATCAGGGCGTTGTACTGGGCCTTCAGGCGCAGCTCGCCAGTGATGTCGGAGAACAGCAGCACGGCGCCGCCCAGCGGGTGGGACTGGCGCACCACGCGCAGGGTGCGGCCGTCGGGCAAGGACCACATGTCGTCGGGGCTGGAGGCCAGGCTTTCGTAGCGGTCGAGCTCGGCGGCGCGCCACTTGCCGTAGTCTGCGGTCTCGGGCAAGCGGCGACGCTGGCGCAGGCGATCCAGCACCTCGCCGTGGCCGGGGTTCTCGGCCAGCCAGGCCGGCTCCAGGCCCCACAGCTCGGCGAAGGCCGTGTTGTGGAAAATCAGTTTCTTGGCCTTGGAGAAGATCGCCACCGCATCGGCGATGTGGTTCAGCGTCTCGTCGTGGGCCTCGATGTTGCGCTTGAGCTCCTCGCGCAGGTCCTCGGCGTCGGTGACGTCCTCGGTCCAGACGCCGACCCCGCCGCCGTCGAGCGGCTGGGCGGTGATGCGCAGGGCGCGCCTACGGCCCTCCAGGCTGACCCAGCGCACGGTCTCGCGCTTCTGGCCCAGGTTGGCGGCCTCGCTGGCCAGGGTGTCGGCGGCCTTGTCGAAGGTGGCGCGCCGGGCGGCGGCCTCGTCGAGGCTGGCGGCGCCGACGGCGGAGAGCCAGGCGGCGTTGACCCAGACGGCGCTGCCGTCGGCGGCGGCGATCCAGGCGGGGCCCGGCCGGGCGTCGAGCAGGGCGGCGAAGCGCGGGGCGGTGGGCAGGCCGGCGTCGTCGCCGACCACCGAGGACAGCCGCAGCCAGGCCAGCGCGCCCGCCGCGCGGCCCTCGACCGCAACCACGCCGCCGGGGCCGCGCACCTCGAAAGCGCAGGGCTCGCCGCGCTCGAACAGGGCGCGCAGGCGGCGCGTATGGTCGGGGTCCGCCCGCATCAGGGCGCCGACCACGGCCTGGGGATCGGCGTGCGCCACGCCCATGGCGGCGGCGCAGATGGCCAGGCTCTCCTCGCCGGAGGCCAGCATGGCGTGGCCGTCCTCGACCGCGAGCAGGGCGGAATCGAAAGCCTCGGCCGAGGCCTGGGCGGTTTCGGCGTTGGCGCGCAGGGCGGTGATCTCGGCGCGCAGGACCTCGATCCGCTCCTGGCTGAGGCGGCGTTGATGCAGCGCCCAGAGCGTGGCGCAGAGGGCGAGCAGCACCGAGCCGGCCGCCGCGGCCAGGATCAGCTCCAGCTCGCTCACCGCGCCGCCCCCAGCGCCTGTCCTCGTCCGACCCGAATCATCTCTCCGAACATAGGCTCGTCTTCGATTTTCGGCGATGATCGCACGATGACCGCGATCCGTTATCCCGTGGCGCCCGACGCCGAGACCGCCCTGCGCGAGCCCCTGGGGCGCGCGGTGCGCGAACGGGAGGCGTTGGACCTGGCGGGCGAGCCGGTGGCCTTCGTCACCCAGCGGGCCGGGCCGGACTATGCCAGCCGCGAGGCGGCGCTGGACGCCCATGCCGGCCGGCTGGACGACGATCGGCCCGGGCGGGCGCGCCAGGTGGCGGCGGAGGATCGCTATTGCACCCTGGCCGAGGTGGTGGCCCAGGGCCGCCCGCCGGCGCCGGTGCGCCCGACCCTGGCCGACGGCCACCGCTGGCCCGCCCCGCCTGCGAGCCCGCCGAAGACCGTGTGGCGGCTGATGGTCTCCTACTGGCGGCCGGTTTCGGCGGCGCCGCAGGAGAGTTCCGACCAGGCGCGCAAGGCGCGGCGCAAGGCCGGCGAGCCGATGGACGCCCAGGCGCTGCGCAACTTCACCCGCCAGCCGCTGCGACCCGTGAAGCCGCAGCAGCCGCTGGACATCGGGCTGTTCGAGGCGCGGCTGCCGGAAAATCCGAGTATCGTCGTTCCCGATGAGTGACGCCCTGAGCATCGTAGCGCCCGATGAGTGAGCCCTTTTCCGGTCGCGCCCCTTCGCTCGACGATCTGGCCGCCCTGGCCGAACGGGCCTTCGCGGCCCTGCCCGAGGATTTCCGCCGCCTGACCGGCGATGTGGTGTTCCGGGTGGACGATTTCCCGTCGGAAGATGTGATGGACGAGTTGGGCGTCGAGGACGCCTTCGACCTGACCGGGCTCTATTCGGGTGTCGACCTCGGCCGCCGCTCGGTGTTCGACCCGACGCCGGAGCCGGCGCGGATCTTCCTCTATCGCCGCCCGATCCTGGACGAGTGGGCGGAGCGCGGCGACGTGACCCTGGCCGAGCTGGTCGCCCACGTGCTGGTGCACGAGATCGGCCACCATTTCGGACTGAGCGACGCGGACATCGACGCGATCGAGGCGACGGATTGAGACGCAAAGGTGCTCCCCCGTTGGGGGAGCTGTCAGGCGCGAGCCGCGCCTGACTGAGGGGGCTGACGCGCGCATGCGCTCCTGGGCTTCAGCCCCCCCCGTCTCGCGCTGCTAGCGCGGTCCACCTCCCCCCAATGGGGGGGGCCCTGGAGGGTGGCCCCTGGG
>CAMFHW010000498.1 GCA_945952175.1 uncultured Phenylobacterium sp.
GCCAGCCGCCGGTCGCCAGGCGCGCCAGGGCCTGCTCGCCCAGGCCCTTGGCGTAGGGCGGGTCGAGGAAGGCGATGGCGAAGGCCGGGCCGTCGGCGCCCGGGCGGACGCCCAGGTCGGTGGCGTCGCGCCGGTGCACGCGGGTGCGGCCGAACAGGCTCATGGCGTCGACGTTCTCGCGGATCGCGCCGCGGGCGTCCTCATCGGTCTCGACGAACAGGCAGAAGGCCGCGCCGCGCGACAAGGCCTCGAAGCCCAGGGCGCCGGAGCCGGCGAACAGGTCGATCACCCGCGCCCCGTCGAGCTCGGGCCCCCAGGCCGCATGCTCCAGGATGTTGAAGATCGCCTGCCGCGCGCGATCGGAGGTCGGGCGCGTGCCCTGGCCCTGCGGCGCGACCAGCGCCTTGCCGCGAAATTCCCCGGAGACGATGCGCATGGAAACCGGCCTCCCGGGCGGACTAGAGTGGCGGCAAGGAAAGAGCCCGCCAGGCGAATGGGAGGTGTTGATGGCTTTCGTGACCGTGGAACGCAAGGGCGGCTGCGCCGTCATCACCTATGCCAACGCCCCCTGGGGCACGATGACCGCCGCCGGGTCGCGCGAGATGTACGCCGCGGTGAAGGCCGCCAGCGAGGATCCGGCCGTCCGCTCGATGATCCTGACCGGCGGCGTGCCGGGCATCTTCGTGCGCCACTACGACGTCGGCGAACTGTCGGTGATGAGCGACCGTATCGGCGAAGGCCCCTCGGCCACGCCCGCCGCGCCGCCGCCGCCCGAGCCCGGCTTCCTGGAGATGACCGACCTGCTGGCCGCGTCCGACAAGCCGGTGATCGCCGCGATCAACGGCCTGTGCATGGGCGGCGGCTTCGAGATGAGCCTGGCCTGCGACCTGCGGATCTGCGGCGACGAGGTGCCGTCCATCGGCCTGCCCGAGACCCGGGTCGGCATCTTCCCCGGCGGCGGCGGCACCCAGCGCCTGCCCCGCGTGGTGGGCGAAGCCAAGGCCCTGGAGATCATCCTGCGCGGCCTGGTGGTCGACGCCTCGGAGGCCTATCGCATCGGCCTGGTCCACGAGCTGAGCTCTGACCCGGTGGCCCGCGCGCTGGAGATCGCGGCGGAGTGGGACACGCGCCCCGCCGAGGGCCTGGCCTACGCCAAGCGCCTCACCCGCGCCGCTTTGGACCGCCCCCTGAGCGAGGGCCTGGCGGACGAGCGGCGGAGCTTCCTGGCCGTGATGGCGACCGATTCGGCCCGCGAGGCCCTGCGGGCCGCGCGTCAGCCCGTGGAGATCCAGAAGGCCTAGGCCGACTCTCCGCCTGGCGGGTCGGCCCGATCGTGGCCGGCCCCGGCTTGGCCGGGCGCTTCTTGGACTTCGCATGCGGATTGGCCTTGGCCTTCGGCTTGGCCCAACCGGCCTTGTAGGTCTTCTTCGCCGCCGGCTCGGCCGCAACCTCGCCCGTGCGTTGCGGCGCCCCGCCCACCCGGCGCTGGCCCGCCTCGCCGGCCTTGGCCGCGGCGGCCACCGCCTTGCTCGACTTCCACTGTGGTCGGTCGCCCTTGGGCAGGTTCTCCGGATCGATGTGCTCGGCCATCTGTTCGCGGATCACCCGCGGGCCCACCTCCTCCACCTCGCCGACCGGCAGGGTGGCGAGCGCGAAGGGACCGTAGCTCAGGCGGATCAGCCTGTTCACCTTCAGGCCCAGGCTTTCCAGCACGCGGCGCACCTCGCGGTTCTTGCCCTCCGCCAGGGTGAGCGTGATCCACAGGTTCGCGCCCTGCGGCCCCTCCTTGGCCTTGTCCAGCACCGCGTCGATCGCACCGTAGCGCACGCCCTCGACCGTCACGCCGTCCTTCAGCTTGTCGAGCCGCTCCTGGGTGATCCGGCCATGCGCGCGGGCGCGGTAGCGGCGGACCAGGGCCGTCGACGGCAGCTCGAGAGCCCGGGCCAGCTCGCCGTCATTGGTCAGCAGCAGCAGGCCCTCGGTGTTGAGGTCGAGCCGGCCGACCGAGATCAGCCGCGGCAGGCCGGCGGGGAGAGCGTCGAACACGGTCGGCCGGCCCTGCGGATCCTTGTGGCTGGTCACCAGCCCCACCGGCTTATGATAGCGGAACAGGCGCGCGGGCTCGGCCTCGCCGATGACCTCGCCGTCCACGGTCAGGATGTCGCCGGGCTCGATCTTCACCGCCGGCGTGGTCAGGACCTGGCCGTTCAGGGCCACCCGGCCGGCCTCGATCAGCCGCTCGACCTCGCGCCGCGAGGCGACGCCCGCGCGGGCCAGGGCCTTGGCGACGCGCTCGCCGGCGCCGCCGGCCGAATCGCTCTGAGCTTGACCTTCGTCGTCGCGGTGGGTTCGTAGGGGATCGTGGACCATGATCATCGCACCATGCGCATCGCCCTCGAAGCGGCGCAAGCCGCCGCCGAGCGCGGCGAGACCCCGGTGGGCGCCGTGGTGGTCGATCCGAAGTCCGGCGAGGTGATCGCGGTCGGTTCCAACGGCCCCATCGCCGCCCACGATCCGACCGCCCACGCCGAGATCGTCGCCCTGCGCGAGGCGGGCCGCAAGCTCGGCAACTATCGCCTCACCGACCTGACCCTGGTCGTGACCCTGGAGCCCTGCGCCATGTGCGCCGGGGCGATCAGCCACGCCCGCATCGGCCGGCTGGTGTTCGGGGCCGACGATCCCAAGGGCGGCGCCGTCGTCCATGGCCCGCGCTTCTTCGAACAGCCCACCTGCCATTGGCGGCCGGCCGTCGAGGGCGGGGTCCTGGCCGAGGAGAGCTCCCAGCTGCTCAAGGGCTTCTTCCGCGCCCGCCGCTCGAAGGCCTGATGGAGACGCCCATGCGCGCCCTGCTGATCGCCGCCCTCGCCGCCCTGGCGCCCACCGCCCATGCCGCGACGCCCGCCGACGTCGCCAAGCTCGCCTGGATGGCCGGCAGCTGGGCCGAGACCTCGAAGTCGGGCGCGGTGACCCGGGAGACCTGGCTCCCGCCCCTCGACGGCGCGATGGCGGGCGCGGGCCAGACCACCAAGCCCGGCAAGCCCGCGGCCTTCGAATTCGCCACGATCACGGCCGAACCGGCTGGCGTCACCTTCACGGCGCACGTCGCGGGCCAGCCCGCGACGCCCTTCGTGCTGAAGCCGGGCGCCGAGGGAGAGGCGATCTTCGAGAACCTCGCCCACGACTTCCCGCAGCGGGTGATCTACCGGCGCTGCGGCGAAGACCTCTGCGCCGCCATCGAAGGCGAGCAGGCCGGCAAGCCCCTCCGCATCCAGTGGCGCTACCAGCGGATCGCGCCTTAAGCCCTCTCCCCATGGGAGAGGGTTTGGGTGAGGGGCTGGCTCGGCGCCGCCTCGCCAGACCGCACCGCCGCGGCCCCCTCACCTAACCTCTCCCCCAACGGGGGACCGCTGCGTTACGCGCTGAGAGATAGGATTTGAGGCGCGCAGGCGTGGAA